>JBJOQB010000029.1:0-11368 GCA_046050125.1 Pseudomonadota bacterium | reverse complement strand
TATTTTAACTAAAATATATGCATGTTGCAGTGCATGATGTAAATAAAAGGAATATGACTATAATATACTGTAACTACAGGTTGTATACAGAATAATTTTAATAAATAGATTTCAAAACATGATGACTACAAGTAAATACTAAATTTTTTAGTGTTTTATTTGTTAAAATATAATAATAAAAATCCATTTATCAACGTAAAATACGTAATGTTATTCCTATAAAATATCTGTAGTATGTATATACTTAGTATTTTTTATGGGTTGTTATTAATATGGTTATATAAAACAGACAAATAATTATTAGTAAATAATATGAACCTGCTTAGCTTTTGCTCTAACATAAAAAGACATATTGGTTTAGACACCAATCCTTATACTGAGGTTAAAAATCCGCAGGGCAACCCTATACCCAATCAATCCCTAAAAACCACAAATAATAAAAACCAATATAGCTATGCCCCAAGCCTTTTAAACAATATTAGGTCAAATACTATAGCAGATTTATTTTTAAGAGTTCCATTTGTTAAAAGAGATAAACTTAGCCCAAGAGTAATAAAAAAGGCTAATTTATTTACAGAGTATTTGCAAGATATTAAAAAAGATGATGACCGTTTTAAAAATCCAGTAAGAGTAAAACATGGGCAACATCAAATGTGGCAAGGCATGATTACGACAAGTTTATCACAAGCAGAAAAAAGACAACATAGTAGAATTAGAAATTTCTTTCTTTTTAAATCTAAGGGTAATTCTCATCAAAGATTAGCTACATCTCATTCAGTAAGTGCATGGTCTCATGACCCAAGAAATCATGATTATGAACCAACTACATTTTGGCAAAAGCTAGGACATAAAATAACTAGCTTACTTACATTTGATACAACGAAAAATCTTGATTTACTTAGCGATGGCTACAGAATGCGTAGCGGATATCTACACGCAGGTAAAAATGCACAAAAAGATATTTTACCAAGTCATTTATCAACAATTCATGCTGGTGCAATAATGAAGCTTTTGGGTGGAAGCGATGTTTTTGTGGCTGGTCTTGCTGGTATGGCATCTATAGCTGGTTTAATTATGGACGGCAGGGCACAAATGAATGTGAACATTGCTCAAGAAACATTAATTGACGGAATGGTAACTAGGCTAGCCAATTCATCAACAAACCCAAAGCAATTAGAAGCAGAATTTAAACTACTAGAAGGTAAAATACAATTAGCATCAACTAATTTACTTAGAGTGTATGGTGAATTTAATTGCGAAAACTTAAAAGAGAATAAGAATCCTCAAAAATTAGAATATTTAAAGCAAAAACTAAAAAATGTATATGTTAAGCAATTATTCAGTTTATTTGACTTCCCAGTTGATACAAATGCTGAAGGAAAGTTTAATAAAAATAAGTACTGCAAATTTGTACAGAACAATAAAGACCAACTATTTTTACTACAGTTTATTAAAGAAAGTGAGTTAGATGAATGCTATGCTAAACTCATGAATCAATCAGGAAGAGCTGATATTGATGATGTAATTTCAATGGCAGCAATGAATAAAATTTCTCAATATTCTAAAAATCTAAAGCAACAAACTGAATCTTATCAAGAACATCATCGTAGACATGTTGATAATTTTAAAGAAGTATTTACTGTTCATTTTTATCAAAATCAGGCTAGAATTTTAGGTGCAGCTGGTATTGGAGTATCATTTGGATTTGGAGTTCCTGTTGGTGCAATTATTAGCCTGCTTGGTAAAGGTGCATTACAACTCTTAACCTCTAGTTTAGATGAAGCAATCAGATACAATTTTCGTATGTCTACATTTGTCAAAGATGGTTCTAATGACTTTTTCTATGCAGAAGCATTAAATAGTAGCCTAGGCGAAGTTATGCGAAACAGCAATCCAATAGAGTTTGAAGAGCAAATGTCTAAAGTGATATTTTCAGAATCTACTATTGAAAAATATAAAAAAGATTTAACCAAACTAGAAAATGAACTTTTCGTACAAAAATTCTCTCCTAACTCAGACAAAAATTTAATTTTAGCACTTGAAATTAAAATTGCTGAATTAAAAGATATAATTAATACTCGTATAGAAAATAAACAGAAATACTATTATTATAAATCTAATTTTGAACGTAGCTTAAATTTTGGCTCTACTCAAAATAAAGATGATATTTTGTGGGATAAACAGGACTACGAAACACACTTATTATTAGAAGATAAAATTGCATCTCGTTTGCCAGATGCTGAACGCAAAAAGCTTGAATTGAAAAATATACAACTAATTGAAAAAGCAAAAATAAATCATCAAGCTATGTTCAATAAGCTTATTACTGCAAAAGGAGAGTTAAATGCATTGCTATCTAAATATTCAAACTCTTCTTCAAGTAATAGTGTAAATAATAAACAAGCTAATTTATATGAAGAAAAAAAATCATTAGTTGATAATTTATTGATTAACCAAAAGTTTTTAAATGTTTCAGTTAACGCACTAGATTTATGTAATAAACACTTAAATATATTTAAAAATATTTTATTTAATAAGCAAACCAATAGCGACCTAGAATACTCATGCAAAGATATTTATGGTGAAAAATATTGGAATAAGCTTTTACCACAAGAAAAAATAGCTAAAATACAAGAAATACGAGCTGTAATTAACACACTATCTGATTTAGGAAATGGAAAACTAATATTAAATCCAAGTGTAGTACTTGGTAAACATGTTTCAGAGCTTAAATATGATTTAGAAAACCAAATCAAAATTAACAATAATAAGCTTAAAATTGAAAAGAAATATGTAGATAATATTGATAAAGAAATTCAAAATGCAAAAGTAAAGTATTCTCAAATTTACCTAAGTATAACAACCCCAAATCTACGCAAATCAGAAGATGCATTAGCAGAATGCTGTATCAAAAAAGACACAATTAAAAGCCAATTAAAAGCAAGAACTACGGTTAGAGAAGAGCAATGTGATAGAGTTTTCAATCACAAATTATCTGGTTTATTTAGAAAGGTTACTAACTCTAACTTAATGATAAGTAATTACTTAACTTACTTAGGAGTTCAAGTACAAACACTTGATGCAACAGCATTTAGGAGAATAATAGCCAAAGATAAGTACTTAGCCTCTTTAAAAAGTGATTTAGAAGCCAATAGCAAAAAATTTATGGAATTGCAAAATGATATTTCTCTAATTAAAAAAACAATTATGTTTACAAAACGCAAAGAACATAATGGTAAATATATAGCTAAAGATGCATCAGGTAAATATGTTGTTGTACCAGATAGCTGGGAAAATGCCCATGAACATATTAGCAAAAATAATGCATGGGTAAAACAAATATTTACAGATAATACATATTTAAACTGGCATGTTGGTAATGTTGATACAGTAAAACCAGGAGAGTTCTCTGGACAGCTAGGATATAGATTTTTTCATTTACCAGGAAGGCTTGCAATTCCATTAGTTGGCTTAGTTACTGAATTATCTGAAATTGCTCAAACGCATAATGCCGACCCTGTATTTTCAAGTCCAGCTAACCCAGTAACGCTATTTAACACTCAAATGGCAGACATACAAAATCAAATGATTCAAGGAAAGACATTTAGCCAAGCATTTGGTGGTGTTTCTATATTATCTTTTATATTAATTGGTATTTGGAATTTAAAATATAATAAACAATATTTAGCAACAGACCCTATTATTCAAAAGAGAGTTGCCCAATTTGAGAAAATGATTGCAAAGGCATATGAAGAAATCTCAATTAAGAAAAATATTCTAAATTACCAACCTATTGATTTTGATAAAGCAAAGAAAAATGATAAAAAAGAATTAGATAAAATCACTTTAGTTACAGAATATTTACAATCAGGAAGTAGCCAAGATACAGGCAAGCCATTGCTAAATATGCTGTTTTATGGGTTTAGTATTCTCAAAGAAAGCCAAATTCAGCCAAAAAAAGATATTAATGATAAATCATATATACCATATCTTAAGTTACCAAATAAGTTTGAGGTAATGGAAAAACAAGCAAATGGTGAGGAAGTAACTTTCTTTAATTTAAATCCTGCAATAACTAACCATTTTGCAGCAAGCAATTTAGGCGTAACAGGTAAATTTGCTAGAACTAGAACTACAATTAAAACTCTACCAATAAGAGCAAGACAAATTGTGCCTAATGTATTAATTGGTTCAGTTGCTGAGCCAATTAGAATCATTAATACACATCGCAATTATATGAAAACTAAATCTGCATATAAAACAGATATTCCAATGATTCAAAATATAATCAAACATACATCACAGTTGATTACTCCATCTTATGCTTTGGCTTAACCATCAATTAATTAAATATTTAATACAGCAAATATAATTAAAACACCTAATACAAAATATATTTGCTGTTAATGCAAAGACTTAATTGCACCATTTATATTTTCTTACATTGCTCACTAATTCTACGCTGGGTATCAATTATCTCTTGTTGCCTAGCTTTTTCATCTAAGAATGATCTCTCACCATTACTTTGTAATTTAGCAATTCTTCCACCATCTTGTAAAATCTTTAAATAACCTTGTAATTGCTCGCAAGCTTGTTTATCATAGAGTATGCTTTTCTTGTTCTCAACAGTTGTACTACTTGCGGGAGTAACACTCTCTGCGGGTTTAGTTGGCTGTTGGGCTATAGGCAAAGTTTTTGTGGTAGTTTTTACAAATGGAGTTAAATCAACTTTATTTATACCAGACGATGCTGGTGGAGGAGAATCACTGTAAACAACTTTGCCACCTTGCTCAACCCACTTATATTGAGCAAATACACTAGTACAACTTAACATAGCACATATATATAATGCTTTTTTGATATTGTGTGCAGATTTTTTATGCATATAGACTCCGAAGGCTCATGAAATGAAAATAAGAAAACTCTTCTATATTTTGCTTAGTTTATCTGTTTATATTGTAGGCATTTTTTCAAAAAATGTATACTCTAGCACAAATAATATGTTGGAATATTCGCATGGATTTAATAATCATAGCGAATTAAAATATCCTAAAGATTATAAATATTTTGAATATGTAAATCCTAATGCACCAAAAAAAGGCAAACTAGTACTAAGCACAAGTGGATTATTTGATAAGTTTAATCCATTTAGTTTAAAAGGAGATTCTGCCCCTGTAATTTCAATGCTCATGTTTGACACCCTTATGATTAGTAGTATGGACGAAGAATCTAGCATGTATGGATTAATTGCTGATGGCATAAAAGTTGAAAATAATGGCATGAAAATCAGCTTCCATATTGATAAAAATGCAAGTTTTAGCAACCTAGATAAAATTACTGCACAAGATGTAAAGTTTAGTTTTGAAACTCTAATTAATTATGGAATTCCTACATTTAAATTTTTATATGCTGACATAGATAAGTGTAGCATAATTGATAATAATACCATTCAATTTGATTTAAAAAAGCAAAATCCAGAAATGCCAATATTATTAGGTGGATTACCTATTTTTAGTAAAAAATGGCTTGATAATAAACAAGTTAAAGAATTTGCAAACTTAACTTTTGAAAATCCTATTGCAAGCAGTGCGTATTTAATTGATAACTACTATCAAGGTAGAAGCATTACTTATAAACTTAATCCAAATTACTGGGCAATTAATCACCCTGCTAGAAAAGGTATGTTTAATTTCAAAACAATTAGATTTGAGACATATCAAGATGATATAGCAAAATTAGAAGCATTTAAGGCAGGTGCATTTAATTTAATTGTAGAATATCGAGCTAAAAATTGGTCAAAGTCTTACACAGGTAAAAACTTTGATAATAAATCCTTAATTAAGCAAGAATTTATACATAAAAATGGTAATGGCATGCAAGGATTTGTATTAAATACCAGAAAGCCAATTTTTCAAGATATAAGAGTTAGGCAAGCTTTAAACTTAGCTATGGATTTTGAATGGTTAAATAAGCAACTATTTTATAATGCATATACGAGGCTAGACAGTTATTTTACTAATACAAACTATATGGCAAAAACTGATATTATTCCATTAGAAAAAGAATATTTAATAAAAGCAGGTATTACTGATTTTTCATCTTTAAAACTACCACATTATGAAAATAATAAAAACAATAAATTTGATGGATTAACTTTACGTAATAATTTACTTAAAGCACAAAATTTACTTAAGCAAGCAGGCTGGGAATACAAAAACGGAGCATTAAGAAATAAAGAAAATCAGCTATTTTCATTTGAAGTTTTAGATTATGGCGGAAGCTTATCAAGAGTTATTAGTGCATATGTAAGAAATTTGAATAAGCTTGGAATAGAGGTTAAACAAAGAACTGTTGACAGTGCTATATATCAAAAAAGAGTAGAAAAATTTGACTATGATATGATAACAGTTAGATTTCCAGATACAACAACCCCAGGGAATGAACTCGTAGAAAGATTTAGTAGCAAAAGTGCAAATGTCAATGGTTCTGATAACGTTATTGGTGCAAATAATAAAGTTATAGATAATATACTATCATATATAATATCAAGCAAGAATCAACAAGAGTTAATTGCAAGCACAAGGGCATTAGACAGGGTATTATTAAATGAATATTATGTTATACCTCATTGGTATAGCTCTACGCATAGAATTGGCTATAGTAGTTATTTGCAATATTATAAAACTAAATTACCACTATTCTACAGTGCTGAACCATGGGTAATTGGTACATGGTGGGCTAGTGTAGATAATTAAATTATGTTAGAATTATCGCCATACCAGCATGTGTATTAGCGTTCATCGCACAAAAAACAAATAATCTGAATGTGATTTTAAAATACTAAAAGGGTGTACTATGTCTGTATATAAACGCATATTGCTTAAATTATCTGGCGAATCTTTAATGGGAAATAATGCCTTTGGTATTTGTCAAGAAACCATAGATAGAATGATAGCTGAAATTATTGATATTCATAATTTAGGTATTGAGCTTGCTATTGTAATTGGTGGCGGAAATATTTTTAGAGGTGTATCAGCAGGTGCTTCAGGTATGGATAGAGCAACGGCCGACTATATGGGAATGCTAGCTACAATGATGAATGCATTGGCAATTCAAGATTCGCTTAAGCAAAAGGGAATTGAAGCACGTGTTCAATCGGCACTACGTTTAGACCAAGTACTAGAACCATATATCAGACCTAGAGCAATTCGCCACTTATCAGAAGGTAAAATTGTAATATTTGCAGCTGGAACTGGTAACCCATTTTTCACAACTGATACAGCAGCAGCTTTACGTGGAGCAGAAATGGGTGTTGATATAATGTTAAAAGCAACTAAAGTAGATGGCATTTACAGTGCAGACCCTAAAAAAGATAAAGATGCAATAAAATACGATAATATATCTTTTGATGATGCAATTACTAAAGATTTAAAAGTAATGGACGCAACTGCTTTTGCATTATGCCGAGACCAAAAATTACCAATTAGAGTTTTTTCAATTGAAAAAGCAGGAGCATTAAAACGAGTAATTATGGGCGAAGATGAGGGTACATTAGTACATTGCTAATATAATCTTATAATTTAAAGTTAGAAAATGTAAATACTAGCTATCATTATTAATTAATGTAGCTTTTTAGAATATAAAATTAGTTTAAGATACTTTTAGGAATATAAAGAGGTAATAAATGAGTGAACATAAGCAAGTAGTAGTAAACACACAAGATAAAATGGATAAATCCATTGAAAGCTTTAAACAATCACTAGCTAAAATTCGTACAGGTAGAGCTCAGGCTAGCTTACTTGACCACATACATGTTGAAGTTTATGGACAAATGACAGCATTAAGTCATGTTGCAAACATTAGTGTTTTAGATAGCAAAACTTTGAGTGTAAGCCCTTGGGATAAAAGCACATTTAATTCTGTAGAAAAAGCTATTCGTGAATCTGATTTAAATTTAAACCCTGTATCAATGGGTGATTTAATAAAAGTTCCTCTTCCTGCTATTAATGAAGAAAGACGTAAAGAATTGGTTAAGGTAATTAAAACTGAAGGCGAAGGTGCTAAGGTTACTATTCGTAACTTACGTCGTGATGCAAATGATTCTTTCAAAAAACAATTAAAAGAAAAATTGATTTCAGAAGATGATGAGCGTAGAGCACAAGATGAAGTGCAAAAAATGACAGATAAATATATTCAATCTGTTGAAAAATTACTTGCAGATAAAGAAAAAGAGTTACTAACCATTTAATATTACTAATCAATCATATTTTGAATTTACGCTATGTAGTTTATATAATTATAAAAATATAGCGTATTTTTTTGCTTCTTATTCAAAAAATAAATTCTTAATCTTTCCGATTTAAAATTAGCAATTCAATCTAAAATATATACTAATAAATTAATAATAGATAACTTGCCAACTAAAACTATAGTGCAAATATTAGATATTTAAATTTTAATTCATGTATAATTGTAATTTAACAACTAGACAAATAAAAAAATAAATGCATAATAATTTTAATATCCCAAGCCATATTTCTATAATACTAGATGGCAATGGAAGATGGGCAAAAAAAAGATTTTTGCCAAGAGTAGCTGGGCATATTAAAGGTGTGCAATCTGTAAAAAAAACAGTAAAAGCATGTTTAAAATATGGAGTAAAATATTTAACTTTATTTGCATTTAGCTCCGAAAACTGGAAAAGACCAGCAGATGAAGTATCTTTTTTAATGGGATTATTACAACGCACATTAAAAAGAGAAGCAAATGACTTAAAACAACAAGGCATTTATTTGCGTATAATTGGCGATATTTCAAATCTACCAAGTCAAGTACATCAAATTTTAAAAGATAGTCTAGATAACCAAATATCACCTGAAAATGCTAGATTAAATCTCACTGTTGCAATTAATTACGGCGGTAGATGGGATATTACAAATGCTTTTTCACAATGGATTAAACACAATATAAATACTATTGATGATATAAATCATAAAAAACACCCAACCCCTGAAGAAATTGAGCCATATTTAAGTATGTACGGTTGCCCAGAACCTGATTTAATGATAAGAACAGGTGGAGAACAAAGAATAAGTAATTTTTTGTTATGGCAAATGGCATACACTGAATTATACTTTACCCAAGAGTTTTGGCCAGAATTTAATGAAGACTCTTTAGTAAGAGCTATGCAAAGCTATAGTTCTAGGGAACGTAGATTTGGCAAAACTAGCGAACAAATATCTAGCAATAAATAAATATAATCTTTATGAAAACAAGAATCATTACAGCAACAGTTCTTTTAGCTTTATTAGCATTTATGCTATATTTCTATAACTATAAAATGGCTGTTGCAACTATCATTATCATATCTGCTGTCATAAAAGTAGAATGGGAATTATTGATGAAAAATAAAGTATTTATTAATAATTCATCAGGGCAATTGCAAGATTTATCTCAAAATAAAAAATTTAGTTTGATAATATCAATAGTAATGTTTTTATGTAATACATTTATATTATTTTTCATATTAGATTTTTGCACTAAAAAATTTGATGGTGGTTCAATTCTTATGATTACAGGACTGCTTGGAATATTTTGGCTTATTAATGCTTTAATTGCTTTATACAAACCAATATATAGCCTTGGTAATTTCAATAAACAAATTTTATATAGATTACTGCCAAACCTTACTACTATATCTGTTGTTTTTAGTTGTATTATTATTCTTAATCATATTTGGATTGGTAATTTTTCCTTATTACTGTTCGTATTTCCATTAGTGTGGATTACAGATAGCTTAGCGTACTTTATTGGTAGAAAATTTGGTAAAAGAAAACTTGCAAAAAATATCAGCCCTAAAAAAACTATTGAAGGTGCAATTGGCGGAATGTTAAGTGCAACATCTATTATTTGCTTTGCTTATTATGCAGTAAGCCATAAGTTTTCTATGGCAATATTTATATATTTTTTCTCTTTAAGCTTTATTAGTGTAATTGGCGATTTATTCCAATCTAGATTAAAACGTGAGTTTGATATTAAAGATTCTAGCCAGCTTTTACCGGGGCATGGCGGATTTTTTGATAGATTTGATGCAGCAATACCTGTTATATTATTTTCTATTTATTTTCCTGATTATGATTTAATAAGTAATATTGTGAAACCAATTACAGGGTGGATTTAGAATTATGGATAATTTAATTCAAGTTAGCATTTTAGGCTCTACAGGAACAATTGGGATTAACACCTTAGATGTTATTGAGCGACATTCAGATGTTTATCAAGTTTTTGCGATTAGTGGCTGGAATAATTTAGAATTAATCTGCGAACAAA
Organism: Pseudomonadota bacterium; assembly: GCA_046050125.1. Classification (GTDB taxonomy): domain Bacteria; phylum Pseudomonadota; class Gammaproteobacteria; order Burkholderiales; family Burkholderiaceae; genus JAHFQJ01. The sequence continues at coordinate 1,039 of JBJOQB010000029.1, read as the reverse complement.
TTATTAAATTTAATCCTAAGTATGCTGTTGTATCAAATATTAATCAAGCTAATATTTTAAATGATAAAATTAAAAATCTTGGTCTAAATTCATCTACAAAAATTTTGCATAGTGTTGAAGGATTATGCTATATTTCAAGCCATGAAAGCGTTAGTATTGTAATGGCAGCAATAGTAGGCAGTGCAGGATTAGAGCCTACCCTACAAGCTGTTAAATCAGGTAAAAAAGTACTATTAGCAAATAAAGAATCATTAGTAGCTGCTGGGCAAATTTTTACTGATGCAGCAAAACAGCATAATGCTCAAATTTTACCTGTGGATAGCGAACATAATGCTATTTATCAATGCTATAACAAAAATGGAATAGGAGTTAAAAGCATCATTTTAACTGCTTCTGGTGGACCTTTTCTAAATTTAGAATTAGATAAATTCCAGAATATTACTCCTGAAATGGCATGCAATCACCCAAAATGGAAAATGGGGAGAAAAATATCTGTTGATTCTGCAACAATGTTAAATAAAGGTTTAGAATTAATTGAGGCATATTGGTTATTTCCAGATACTCAAAATAATATACAAATTGTCGTGCACCCGCAAAGCATAGTACACTCTTTAGTTGAGTATGTTGATGGGTCTATCTTAGCCCAGTTATCCCACCCTGATATGCGTATTCCAATTGCATATAGCCTAGCTTATCCTCAAAGAATTGAGAGCGGAGCTAAAAGCTTAGATATTAGTCAATTAACTAGTTTAAACTTTTATCAACCAAATCTAGAAAAATTTCCATGCATAAAATTAGCTTATCAAGCACTTGATAGCAAACAATGCATTACATTAAATGCGGCTAATGAAATAGCTGTCTCAGCTTTTTTAGAGAATAAAATTAGCTTTTTGGATATTAGCAAAGTGATTGAAAGCATTTTAAATAAATATAATTATAGTCAACCAAGAAATATAGAAGATATAATTGATATTGATAAATATGTTAGAAATATTACTGAAGATTATGTAAATAAAGTATTAGTATAATTATAGTTAAT
>JBJOQB010000028.1:0-9523 GCA_046050125.1 Pseudomonadota bacterium | reverse complement strand
GACTAGCTAATTTGTTTTTTCACTCAAAATACTCTAAAAACCATGCTTTTTATTCGTGTTTTTCGTGTTGCCTTATATCCCCGCCCTGAAGGACGAGGTTTTACGGCAAGTTTGATAAATTTAGTTAGTTGCATGTTTGACACATAAAATTTTAAATAATTGAAATAACTGTAATATGCCTTAAAATGAAATTCCTTTTACTAACTTTTTTATTTATTATGGGAATGTATTTTTTTAAGAATGTTGCCAATCCAGCATCTGTGTTTATGTTTGATTTTGTTAAAAATTTGATGGATAAATCTGAACCTATAAGCAGAGAAAAAGCAAGGGAAATGTTCCCCGCCAATTCCTTAGCAGCCGAAAACTATAATAAACTTTTAGTATCATTTTCCCCAAAAGATGCTGACGTTATTGGAATAGTTGGCAGTGAAGCCGATGTATCTGGTGATAAAGGTGTAAAAAACTTATTTTTAGTTGATACAAGACATATGTTGTTTTGGCATCGAATTCTTGTCGTATGTCTCCCTACCCACATTTTTTAGCTACAGTTAATGTTGAAGATATATAGAAAACTAATTGGTAAGATATTATTTTTAACCTAAGTAAGTATTTTAGCTATATAAATTTATATAGCTAAATTTTGGTTTACATTCCAAATTTGTTTTTACCTATGATTTATTTTCAATTTCTTCATTAATTCTTGCACAAAAATTAATGAGTTCTTGAAAACTTTGCAAATGCTTTGCATTTTGTATAATTCTTTTTTTGATTTCTTGTAAGTAATATTCTTCTTGCACTTCTCTAATATTTGATTTTTGATATGACTTATTATGTTCTTTAAATACTTCTCTTAAGTATCCATGATGAAATTCTGCTTTATCTTTATATCCAAACTTTTCAGATTCTCCATCAATAAATTCACTCCATAATTCTTCTGGGTTGTTAGTTCTAACATCAAAGTAATTCATATACTCTTTTAAAATATCTCCTGCTGGAAGTTTTGGAATAATTTTCTGATTTCCTAAAAACCATGTTTCTATACAAACCTTTTGTACAATTATTTTTAGTTTACAATTACTTGGGAGTTTCTTATATTTTTTATCTTGTAGCTTATCTTTTATTAATTGATGAGCCTCTTCTTTCTTTTCCTCAACAGATAAATTATCAGCATCTATGAATAAAACTAAATAATCATATTGAGAAAATTCATTTATTTCTTGAATGGCATCTGCTAAAACATTATAGCAATCAGGAACTCCCATATCACTTTCACAATAGTAATTATTTGAATTAACTTGATTGTATTTTTTCACTTCTTTCAAATGTGGTAACAAAGCATTAAACCATTTTCTGTAAGTTTTTACTTCTGTTTTGCCCTCAAATATAAAGTAAAAATTCATACTAATTATTACCTTCTTCTAACAATTTTATTAGTTGAATGAATGCTTGTTGTTTTGAGTTACCAATTCCATATTCTTTGGCATCATGAGTTTTAATATTTCCCCCTTTTCTAGTTACTATTTTCCAATACTCATAAGGTATATTATTAATAATATAAGGGTGGTGGCTCGTTGCTATAAATTGTAAATTCTTATTTTCATGAATTAAATCTTCTGTTAAGGTGTCAATACAATTTATCCCTAGGCTGTTTTCAAACTCATCAATTAAAATAACAGAGCCATCTTTAGAAAGTAAAATTTCACTAATATGAAGCAAAGTACGTAGCATACCTGATGACATTGTATTTTCATCTATCCATTTTGGAGAATCTTTTTCTTTAATTGAGATGGTTACTATATGATATTGAATCATCTCTATATGTAAGGCAATTACTCTTATTTTTATATCTTCAACTTGAGGAAAAATATTAATAAAGCTTGTTTTTATATTGGAAATTATATCTAAATCTAATTCAAAACATAAAAATAATTTTACACGTACATTCTCATTGCTATTTTTAATTTCTTCTATAGTTTTATATTTATCTTTTAGAACATTTAAGTGTTTGCTTGAAATATCTGTTGCAATATTTTGCTTTGTATTATCTTTAAAAGATATTTTTCTAAAAAAATCTACAGTATCTTTTATGCTTTCTTCTTCTCTTAAAAGGTATACCATTGATTTATTTGATGAAAGTTTTGGCATTTCTTTATCATTAAATAAAGTTTTTTGCTCTGTTCTATCAATAATTAATTCTTCTTCTTTATAAAATTTTTCAAACAAAATAACTGGCTTATACTCATCATAGTCATCTGTATCTTTCTTAATTTCTATAATATTAGCAATATCAGAATTATCTTCAACTACAGAAAAAGCACCTTCCCAAGTCAAATCTTCCTTAGAAGATGAACAGAAATTAACCTTCCAATTTAATCCGTTGGCTGGTAATCCTCTAGCAATATCTTTTAGGCAATTAATTGAATTAAGTATTTGTGTTTTACCAACACCAGATAATCCAACCAATAGTGTAAGATTGCTATTAAAATTTATTTTTTCAATCTTCCACCCTGAGGACTTATTTTCCATTTCAATAGAAATTATTTTCATTTTTATAGCCTTTTATGATATTGATAAAAGCAATTGGTTAATTTTAATATTGTTTATCTTATCTGTGTAATTTTTAATAAAATAATTGCAAAACAACTACATTCCAAATTTATTTTTTAATGCCTTCATTCCGCCCATAGCTTTCAACATTTTCATCATACCGCCACCTTTTAATTTCTTCATCATGCTTTGCATTTGCTCAAATTGATTCAGTAATTTATTTACTTCTTGTACTGTTGTACCAGCACCAATTGCAATACGTCTTTTGCGAGTTGCTTTAATGATATCAGGGTTTCTACGCTCTTTAGGTGTCATACTGTGTATGATTCCTTGGGTTCTTTTCAATTGTTTTTCAGCACCATTTAATTGGTCTGGGCTGGTTTTGTTTAGTAATTCAGTTGGCAATTTATCCATAAACATGCTTACGCCACCCATTTTTTGCATGGTTTGAATTTGCGTAAGAAAATCTTCTAAATCGAAACCTTCGCCTTTTTTAATTTTATTAGCAATTTTTTGAGCTTCTTCCACATTTATGCTTTTCTGAGCTTGCTCGATAATCGCTAAAATATCGCCCATACCTAAAATACGTTGAGCTATTCTTTTTGCATCAAATTCTTGTATACCATCAATTTTTTCAGATATACCCATAAATTTAATTGGTCTTTGGGTAATATACTGGGCAGATAAAGCAGCACCACCACGTGAATCGCCATCTACTTTACTTAAAACTATACCTGTAATTGAAATTCTTTGGCTAAATGCTTTTGCTGTATTCACAGCATCTTGCCCTTGCATGGCATCAACTACTAGCAATGATTCAATTGGGTTTAAATAATTATGTAATCCATGTAACTCACTCATCATTTCTTCATCAATACCAAGGCGACCTGCAGTATCTACTAATAAAACATCTATATAGTTCTTTTTGGCAAATTCTAGGGCATTTTTAGCAATGTCTAAAGGTTTTTGACTTGGGTTTGATTCAAACCAAGTTGCTCCTGCTTGCTCACTGACATATTTAAGCTGTTCAATCGCTGCAGGACGGTAGATATCGCATGACACAGTCATTACTTTTTTGCCTACACTTTCTTTTAGGTGTTTGGCAAGTTTACCTGTGGTAGTCGTTTTCCCCGAACCTTGTAATCCAGCCATTAAAATAATAGCAGGTGGCTGAGTTGATAAATTTAAAGCATGTATATTAGAGCTAGATTTGGATTGTTGTTTAGGTTTTTCATCATTATTATCTTTATCTTCACTGCTAACATCATCTTGTTCAACTGCTCCACAGCTTAAAATGCGTACAATTTCTTGTTCTACTATACCAACTAATGCTTGCCCTGGGCTTAAGCTATCCATAACTTCTGCACCCATAGCTTTCTTTTTAATGCTTGCCATTAAATCTTTAACTACGGCTAATGCAACATCAGCTTCCAGTAAAGCTATTCTTATCTCACGCAACATCTCTGCGGTATTGCTTTCAGTTAAACGAGTCTCCCCTTTAATAGTTTTTATCACTTTACTTAAACGTTGACTCAAACTTTCAAACATAATAGCTCCTTTGGCTTTGGCATTTCCATTTTGTGAATTATCAGAATTAGCATATGTATACTGCAATATGCAAAAATTAGCACAAATTATTAATTGCTATAATCTGTAGCAATTTAAATAAAAAAAGCTAGCATATACGGTATACGTGGTATTTTAACATAAAATAATATACAATATAGGAGTATTTAGCTTTTATAGATACGCACATGGAAGTAAAAACATTTTATATCAAGGGCAGAACTCACGAAGGTGAAATATTTCGCCCCAGTGATTGGGTAGAACGTTTATGTGGTGTTATGTCTCAATTTAGCCCATGTAATAAAAACAGCTCAAGTAATTCTTCAAACTCAAGAAAACTTACTTACTCGCCTTATGTTCAGCCAGCAGAAATTGATGGAGTAAAATCTGTACTAATTGACACTGCAATTGCTAACATAGAGCCAAAAGCCTTAGCTTTTTTGTATGATTTTGCAAAAAGTAATAATTTACCAATAGTCCTAGCTTGCCCTCTAGAGTTTGAAAAAACACCAACATAAAACACTTCATTATTAAATTTCAATGAAACTAAAACCATAAAATCTATAAACCTATAGTTTTTTTTGGATTTTATGTTATAATACCACAGTATTGCATATAACCAATCAATAAAAGTGGGTTATTATGTGTGAATTGTTGCAGTTTGGCACTTGATATTTGCCAATGCTACTTTTATTAGTATAAGTACAAATTCAAAGTACAAGTTTTAAAACATGTTTTTTATCGAGGGTATACAAATGAAAAAAATTCTAGCGTTATTAGCTATTATTGGTTTAACTGCATGTGGTCAAGAAAAAGCTACTACTGTAGATGCTGCTGCAAGTGCTACTGAAGCTACTGTTGCAAGTGCTACTGAAACAGCTACATCTGCTGTTGTTGCTACTCCTGAAGTTGCTTCTGCTGCTGTTGCAAGTGCTGCTGAAACAGCTTCTGCTGTTATTGCAAGTGCTACTGAAGCTCCTGTTGCTTCTACACCAAAACAATAATATTAAATTAACGTAATTGACTTTTATGTGCATATATTAGTCAATTCTTTGTGTTAGTTAGTATAAAAGCTGGGTTATCTCAGCTTTACTTTTTAGTAGTTTTACTTTGATAACTGCTTATTTATTCTTCTTTCTATATACCTATCATAAATATATAAATATTTTGATTTATCAAAATATATTAATCTAATTTCTCCATTTTGCGTATTTAAAGTATAAAATCAATGAAAATTTGTATAATATCAACAAATCATAAGTTACCAACATGGATAGAGCAAGGTATACAAGATTTTGCTAAGCGTTTTGTAAATTGGGATTTAAATTTAATTGAATTAAAGCCAAGTAATAAAACAAATGCTTCTGAGCGTATTTTATTAGAGGCTAGAAACATCGAAAAACATATTCCCCTAAAACACAAATTAATTATTTTAGATGAATTTGGTAAAAATGATACTACTCAAAATTTAGCAGATAATATTGGAAATTGGCAACATCAACATAGTGGATTATGTTTTATAATTGGTGGTGCTGACGGCATTCATGCAGATTTAAAACAAAAAGCAGATTATAAAATGCGTTTGTCATCAATGACATTACCCCATGGTTTTGCGAAATTATTACTAGTTGAACAGCTATATCGTGCATGGTCAATTTTAAATAATCACCCATATCATAGGGTATAGGTATAGGTATAATTAATCTTTTTAGATATATTTTACTCTTGGCTTTTCAGATTTTCGGCTTAAACTTCACACACTGAGCAAATGAATGGGTATTCATTATTATCGATAATTGGCTCTACTCCAAAAAAATCATTAAGAACAGATTCTGCCGTACAAAATGCCCCTTCTACCCATGCTTGGTCATTTGAGTAGGTTTCGCCCACAATAAATATATCAGCATCTGCCCCTTCGATTAATTGCGATGGTTTACGGATTTTTTGTTGTACATCACATACATTATAATGTGCAGCATAAGCATGGTAACCAGCATTAAATGGAGATAATGACCAATCCATATATCTAACTTCAAGTGGTTCTGGAACATCGCTGTAATCAGATTGAGGTCCAAAATGTACGGCTGCTAATTGTTGACGTAGCATTTTCACCATTACAGGAGGTGCTATCCTTGGTCCTTGCAATGGCTGTAAATTATCTGATATTGCAACTTTGCGTTCTGTATTTGGTCCTAATTCTAATTCTTGCCAAAAGCTTGTAAACATTTCATCATCATAACTTGCAAGTAATCCATAAATTGGTTTTTGTGATTTATCTATGGCATTATTGCCAAAGTATACGACTTGACGAATTGGTGTATCTGTAACGCTAGGACCAATCGTATTGCGTAAAGATGCTGATAAAAGTTGCTCTTCTTCTTTATAGCTTAATTTATGCTGTATACATTGCTGTACAGCTTGAATAAAACTATCTTTAGATGCATATGGAACTTCAACTAATGTATCATCTTTTGAAATATCTTTAATATATTTTTCAGGAAATCCTTGTTTTGCTAATTCTTTTAGCACATCTTGAGTAATCTCATAGCTTGTAATTTGAGGTGGATAAGGCACATTGTTTGCATCTAACCACCATTCTGAATCAAAAAACATGCCTACTTTATATGAAGGTTGCATAATTGCTGATTCTAAATATAACTGCACTTTAGGGTGATTTAATACATCTAAACCTTCATGATTTTCATAGCGTGTTGCTTGTGCTACAAGTTCTATCGCATAACGTGGCATAGCTAACCAAGCTGCATCAACAATTGCTGAACCAGATTTTTTATTTGGATTATCTCGTTTTGCAATTGAATAATGTACTTTATCTTTAATTTTTAAAATAGAGTGAAGACGTGTATTTGGGTGATATTCAAAAATTACTCCCTTTTCATGAGCTAATTTTTCAACAGCATCAAATAATGCATTAAACATGCTCGAATAGCCTGTAGTTAATGTTTTATACTCTGTTCCAGGGGTAAATTCATTGTTTGCTTGTAATGCAACAGCCGAATTCCAATTGATTACATTTGATGTGTAGCCATTGCCGTCAGCTGTGTAATTGTAACCTTCAGAACCTAATTGGTCGTACATTAAATTCCAGTAGCCAATGTCAGCAAATAAATCGCCTTTATTATAAACTGAAGTTTCAGGTAAGTCGGCAGTTATTCTACCTTTTTGGTAAAACTCACACCACTCTTTGCGGGTTTGAGGTAGTGTTTTTTCTGTGCCTGCTAAACGCTCTACTTTATTAAATCCATTATCTGGTGCTGTATCTGCTCCATAGTTATTTGCATGATATGGTGCTGGCTGGTTTGATGTAATATCACTTAAATACATATTTTTTGTACGTAAATAATACAATGGATTAGTTGCTTCATTGAATGGTACAGAGAATTTGTCTAAGTCTAAATCTTTAATTACGGTTGTAACAATTCTATGCCCTGTTGCTCTGCCATTATTTTCGCCATTCCATTCGGAGTAACGCATACCACCTAATTCTAAGTATGATTTAGCTTTATCATCTTTATAATGCCATGTGCAAATTCTTGCTCCTGCGGCACGTGTACCTGAATGTTTTTTTGAGAAATCATATTTTCCCCAATCGTATAATTCTAGTACATCGCCTTTAGTAAGCTGTTTTTTCTTCCCATTTTCACTATCTGTTTTTCCATTTAGTAAACGCCATGCAGTGTACAATCCAGAAGCACCTGCACCAAAAATTGAATATGTTTTTTTCATATGTTGTCTCGTATTTATAATATTGTTATATAGTCTAACCTTAGCTAAAATTAAGCATTTTCTTCTAATTTTGCTTTTGCTTCAGCTCTTTTTAGCTGTTTAAAATATGTACCACCTAAAGCAAAATGTGAAATATCAAATGGCGTTGTACCGTCTAATGTTAAATCTGATAAAATCCTACCTAATAATGGCACAAATTTAGCTGCCCAACCTGTAGCATAAATCACGATATTTTTATGATTTTCTACATAATCAGGTGCAAAATCTATCAACAATTCTTTATTTGGGATTTTACTTAAAGAAATTAAACAAGTAGACTTGTACTCTGGTACAGGCTCTAAACCTTCCATGTGATTTTTTACCCATTGTGCTGTATACGCTAGTTCTTGAGAATTTGGAATTAATGTGCGTTCACTAGGCGAAGATAATGGAGATATAACAAAATCAGATGCAACACGTAAATATCCGGGGTAATTCCAAGCAACTTCAGGAAATCCATAAAATTGGTTGCCATTTTGTCCTTCAGGATTTTGAAATACAAACCATGTTGGATATTGAATATCTGCCTTTTTCTTTTTATAAAAAGCCGAAGCCATATTCCAGTAAGTAGCCTCAATTGTAAAATCTAATAGATTTATCACACCATTTATATATGGACCTGGCACTATCACAATTTTATCAGATGTAAATACGCCTTGCGGTGTAGTGATAGTAAATTTTTTATGTTTTTGCTCAATTTTAGTAACAGGTGCTTCCTCAATAATTGTAACAAATGGAGATTCTACATTCCAATTATATAAGGTTTGCATAGTTGCAACTAAATTTATGCTTGCACCATCAGCTTGGAATAATCCTGTATAACTTTTTGGTAAATTTTTAAAGTGATACTGCTGTTCAATTTCTTTACTTGTTAATGAAGTATAAGGTACATTTTGTGCTTGTAATGCTTTTTCTGCTTGTGCAATATTTCCTTCAGTTGAATGCACACTAGGGTCTCCAAACCAAAGTGTACCAACTTTATCCATTAATGGTACAGGTGTAAGCGATTGTAATTCGTCCCAGAACGGAATGGATTGCTTAACCAATTTAACCATATACTCTTCAGGATATGGAATACGAAATTGGCGAGAAACCCCAGCCGAACTACCTAATTGATTTAGCAAGGTAAACTGTTCAAGAACTAAAGTTTTAGTATTGCGTTTACTTAAGTGATAAGCGGTAGATAATCCCATAGGCCCACCACCGATTACGATTACATCGTAGTGTTCATCATGATGCATTTTGTTGTCTCCATCTTTTATAAAATAAATATAGTTTTTAGTATATGTATTTATAATATTAAAATGTCTATCATGACAACTATTACAAAATTATGATGTATAAATAATACTTATTTGCAATAATATGTTATATTACAAAAATTTTACTTTGACTAAATAAGCTAAACACTAGATAAGAAAAAATTAGCATATATCTTGATAAAACACCATGAATAAATTCATAGAATTGATGTATATAACAAAAAATTAAGATAAATTAAACAAGTTTGTTGATGTTACTTATACTTACAGGTTATATAAATTTTATAAAATATTGAGTACTAAAAATATAAAACTAGTACTCAATAAAATTTAAATTTAAGCTGTAACTAAACTATCAAATTTAT
>JBJOQB010000027.1:0-5112 GCA_046050125.1 Pseudomonadota bacterium | reverse complement strand
TATTAAAAATAATAGTGCGAATTGTACCATTTATTTAAATAAAATACAAATGATCGTTATTTATATATTGTAAAATTAGTTGATATGCAAATAAGGTAAGTTACCTAATATATCAGTTTTTTTGTTTTTATTATAAGAGTAATAATTAAAAGTAAAATAATGCATAAATTATAAATACTAAATATATATACAGTAAATTTTAAGTTGGATAAATATGCTAAATTATTATGGCTTAGCCATACTAAAAATAATCTGTGTATTTCTTACTCTATCATTACATATTTATTTGCACAGATATTACAATACTAATACAATGTAATATAAAAACGAAAGATGAATATGGCTATTTTTTACTATGAAGCAAGTGATATTAAAGGAAAAATTCAAAAGCATTCAATAGAAGCTGATTCACTTAAACATGCTCGTAGTATTTTGCAAGATAAAGGTTTATTTGTTTTAGATATAAAATTAGAACAAGATTTAAATAAAAATTCTATTTGGAAGCAACAAATTGTGCAGGGCGTTTCTAAATCTGATATTACAGATTTTACACGTCAATTTGCTACTTTGCTTGATTCTGGATTGCCAATTGACCAAATATTAGGTTTGTTATCCAAAGAAAGTGATAACAAAAATCTACAGCAAATATTATCGCAAATAAAATCAGACATAAACGGCGGAATTAGCTTATCTAAAGCATTTGAAAAATATCCGTACTTGTTTTCTCCTTTGTACATTTCATTAGTATCTGCAGGGCAAGAATCTGGCAAGCTAAATGTAATTATGTTACAAATTGCTGATTACTTAGAGGAACAACAAAAGCTAAAAGAGCAGGTACAACATGCATTTACTTATCCAATTATTGTTAGTGTAATTGCGATTGGGATTATCATTTATTTAATGATAAATATTGTACCTAAAATTGTTGATGTTTTTATTCGTAATAAACAAGATTTGCCATTTTTAACTGAAGCAATGATATTTATATCTGATTTCATTAGAAATTATGGCATTTACTGCGGTATTGGAATATTATGTTTAGCGGTTATTTTTAAACAGTGCTTGAAAAATAAAAAAATTGCATACATATGGCATAGTTTTATTATTAAATTGCCAATTGCTAAAAAATTATCTATTGGTTACAACAGTGCAAGGTTTAGCAGTACTTTAGGCATACTAACTAAATCAGGTGTACCAATTTTACGTAGTTTGCAAGCAGGCAATAATACAATTGGTAATTTAGTGCTAAAAAAAGAAGTTGAGCAAGCAATTGAACAAGTAAAGCAGGGCAATAGTTTGGCTAGTGCTTTAAAAGATTCTCATTTTCCTACAATTATGTTACATCTGATTAAAACTGGTGAAAGCACAGGTAAGCTTGCAAATATGCTGACTAAAATTAGTGAGCAACAATCACAGCAAATTAGGCGTTATACATTATTTCTTACTACATTAATGGAACCTCTATTAGTAGTAATTATGGGTGGAGTTGTAATGTTGATTGTGCTTGGAGTATTACTACCAATTATGGAAATTAATCAGTTTATTAGCTAAATTCATGATTATAATTAACCTTCAATAAAACAACTGTAGCACCGCTACCGCCTTGCTCAATTGCTGATTCAGTAAATGCCATAACTAATAAATTATCCATAAGCCAATTTAAGATTTTTGGCTTTAACACAGGCTGGCTATTTGGAGATGAAAGCCCTTTGCCGTGTACAATTATTATGTACTTTTGATATTGATGATAACTATTATAAATAAATGATTGCAAAGCACCATAAGCACTAGCTATTGTATAGCCATGTAAATCAAGCACTGGGCAATCACTTACTTTAATTCGTTTGAGTTTTTTTAACGCTTTTTTATTAATTCCATTTTTAATATAGGTGTTTTCATCTTGATTAAAAGAATAGCCATTAGGCTCATGTTTACTAAAATTATTAGATAAATCATATATATCCTTCCCATTTACATATGTATTATTAATTATATCATCTGATTGATGGATATGATTTAAATACATTTGAGATTTTACGGAAATATATTTATGATTTTTATCTAAATATCCATTATCAAGCTCTAAATTACAGTATTTACTTTGCATTTCATGTGAGATTGGCACAACAGTTTTTATTTCTTGTTGCCATTCTGCATCATCAATTATTTTGTACTTCTTCTTTTTCATGAGATAATATACGTCTAACATCTTTTCTAAAGTATAACATAATCATCACAACTAATAATTCAAACATATATCTCTCCTGGTTTGTCTTTTTAACACCAATTTACTTTTTATTTTTATAATTATATATAATCAATTTAACATTATTTAATATTTATATTCCAATGCAATTAGAAGGTAATGCAACTTGCTCTATTTCCGCTTCACACACCCAATTTGAACCACTTCCATTTGCTGATGTTGAAAAATGCAATTCATTACCAGCAATCAATGAACTTATATTTTGGCTTTTAAACACAATAGATATTGAATATTTTCCATTAGTACCATTATCAACAGTGTTATATATTTCTTGAATATATTGCGTTCTGTTATACGCATCAGCTGCTACAGGGTATATATTATTTAGTTCATATATTGTAGGCCATCTCCCATGTGTTGCCTTATGCTCAATTACAGCAACTCTAGCTCCTGCTATTACATTAATTGCTTCAGCAACCTGAGCTCTTGCAATATAGCTGTTGTATTGAGGTTCTGCAACCATAACTAGCACAGACATGATTGTCAATGAAATTACTAACTCAATTAAAGAAAATCCCCTTCGCACTAAGTATCTTAAACGATTAGAAAAAGATGATTTATACTCAACTGTAGCCACTTTACCACGAGACAGGTTTGCGTAGTGAATATGGCTAATTTTATTATTAATTAGCTTCATTTTGCACCGTCATATAATTTTTATGTTCTTAATACTAGAATATATTATTATTATTAATATTTAATAATTTATTAACAATATTTAATATTTGTATTAAAACAACAACCCATTAAAAAAATTACATTAAAACCATTGATTTTTTTATAATTTAATTGTTAAAAATTGTTAATTTGATACAGTCCTGCAAATGCATAACTAGCAAGGATTGTAAAGGCATTATGAAGTATTTCTAGGGTAAATACTTATAAAAATTTGATTTTGAATAATAAAAATAAGAAAGAGCCTTTTGAAAAGCTCTTATTTATAATTCATTAAAAAATAAAATATATAAAATATATTTTAACTATAACTTAATTCTTGTATTGAAATATCTACGTCCATTTTTTCACATTCGCCACCTAATTGTATGCCTTTAATTGGTGCAATGCTTTTGTATTCAGAGCCTACAGCAATTCTGATATGTTTATGATTAGTCTTTATATTATTAGTAACATCTAAACTTAGCCAGTAATTACTATTGATTGAAACATCAACCCATGCATGGCTAGATAAATGTAGCTGTTCTGGCGAATAAAAATATCCACTAACATAACGAGCAGCAATTCCAATGCTTCTAGCACATGCTAAAAATATGTGGCTAAAATCTTGGCATACACCAGCTTGCTGAGTAAATGCTTGTTGAGCTGTTGTTTCAGTAGTAGTAGATTTTATTTCATAGCGAATATATTTATGAATAGCCTGCATTAAGGCAATTGCTTTTTCATATTTAGTATCAAACTTTGCTGTATGTTCTAGGGCAAAAATCTGCATTTCGCTATTTGCACTGGATTTACTAAAATTTTGTATATAAAAACATTGGTCAATTTCTGCATCTTGATGTGGGATTAAATTAATATCATTACTTGTAACAATTCCACTTGCACTAATCAACATAGTATCAGAAGGATAAAATGAATTAAAATGATGACAAATGTTACCAAAACCATCAGTACTTTGTTTCAAATTACCTTGGGCTTTAATTTCCCATTCATGTACTTGTTGAGAAATATTTGTTTGAGGATATAAACGCAAAGCATTAATACTATAATCAAGCTTTTTTTGATAACAGTACTGCGTAGAATGCGATATTTTATAATTTGCACTTTTGGTGCTAACATTATTTATACTCAAGCTACTATCTTGATTAAGATTAATTAATTCACTGAGGCTAAGCTCATGATTTTCTGTATCATCATAGTTAGTGTCCATATTCAATCTCACATTAATAATGTTTAATAAATAATAATTTAAGATAATTTTGTAGAAGAAAGCATAAAATTATCTGCTATTTTTCCGCTAATTATTCGTATATGTTGCAAGAAATCAGCAAGGTAGGCATGTAATTGCTTACTCAGCATATGTGGTGCATTACCATATTTCAAAGTTGAGGCAATGCTACCAACTAATCTTTCAGTATCTTTACTATGTTGGTTACTTAATTTGTTCAAATGGTACTGCACTTGTTGCATGCTATATGCTAAAGAGCGAGGCATTTCTATATTAAATATAAGCAAATCAATAACTTTTTCTGGTGTGATTGATTCAGTATATAACCTGCGAAACACTTCAAAAGCAGAAACCGAACGTAGCACAATTGCCCAATGGTAAAAATCAGCATGCGATGATATATCTTTTTGGTCATCTAACCACACACCTAATGTGTAAAATTTAACATCAAGTAAACGTGCAATATTGTCTGCTCTTTCTAAAAATGTACCCAAATTTAAGAAGTGATGTACTTCATCTTGGAAGATAGTATTTAATTGTACGCCTCTATACAAGTTTGTACGTTTTTTTACCCATTCATATAGTGATATATAATTTTGTACCGTCAAGATTTTATCTGACCACTCTTGATATTCTAACCATGTAGTGTTGATAGTTTCCCATAATTCATTAGTAATCGAGCCTCGAACTGCTTTTGCATTATCTCGTGCATTTTTAATGCAATTGTAAATTGAACAAGGGTTTTTTTGGTCAAAACACATGAAATATAGTACATCTTGATGATTTAATAATTCATAATGTTTATCAAATATACCTGTTACTTGAAAAATTTCCAATGTTGCACGCCAACTGCGTTGAGCCATCTGCAATGATTGTGGCATCATTGATGTTTGATGGCTCATATCTAGCATGCGAATTGTATTCTCTGCTCTTTCTATATATC
>JBJOQB010000026.1:0-28993 GCA_046050125.1 Pseudomonadota bacterium | reverse complement strand
TATGCTCCTAAAACCCATGTATCTTTAGTTCCACCGCCTTGGCTACTATTTACAACCAAAGAACCCTCTTTTAAAGCTACTCGAGTTAAACCGCCTGCTACCATATTAATTTGTTTACCACTTAATACAAAAGGGCGTAAATCAATATGTCTTGGGGCAATTCCTGCATCAACTAAAGTTGGGCAACTTGATAAGCTTAAAGTAGGCTGTGCAATGTAATTACTTGGATTAGCTAATAATTTAAATTTAAAATCTTGGATTTCATTTTTACTGCTAGTTGGTCCAATAAGCATGCCATACCCACCCGAACCGTGTATTTCTTTTATAACTAAATGCTGTAGATTATTTAATACATAATCTAATTGTTTGTCATCTCCACATTCATATGTTTCTACATTATGTAAAATTGGCTCTTCATTTAAGTAATATTTAATCATTTTAGGCACATATGGATAAATAGATTTATCATCTGCAACACCTGTACCAACAGCATTTGCAATGTTTACATGTCCCGCTCGATAAACTGACATCAATCCTGCAATCCCTAAATTTGATTTATCAAAAAATGATAATGGGTCAAGATAATTATCATCAATTCTACGATAAATCACATCAACCCTTTTTGGCCCTTGGGTTGTACGCATATATACAAAATGGTCTTTAACGAACAAATCACTACCTTCAACCAAATGTATACCCATTTGTTGAGCTAAAAATGCATGCTCAAAGTAAGCTGAATTGTACATACCAGGGGTAAGAAGTACTACCGTTGGTTTACCTTCACATGATTTTGGAGCACTTTCACATAATGTTTTAAGTAATAAATCAGGGTAATGTGCTACAGGTAAAATAGTATTATAGCTTGAGAATAAATCAGGAAATAAACGCATCATCATTCTTCTATTTTCAAGCATATATGACACACCTGAAGGTACTCTTAAATTATCTTCAAGCACAAAAAATTTACCTTCTTCAGTACGGATAATATCAATCCCTGCAATATGACTATAGATATTATTTGGTATATCTATACCTATCATTTCTGGCGTAAACTGTTTATTTTGAAAAATATATCGTTTTGGAATAATCCCATCTTTAATAATTTTTTGATTGCTATATATATCATGTAAAAACATATTTAATGCAGTTACTCTTTGTACTAGCCCTGCTTCTAATGTTTGCCATTCCTTTTGACTAATAATGCGAGGAATCAAATCAAAAGGGATAGTTCTTTCATTCCCCGCACTATCGTTATAAACAGTAAATGTGATGCCAACTTGTCTAAACATAGCTTCAGCTTCTATCTGTTTAGTTTTTAAATTTACACTTTGTTGTTGCTGTAACCATGCAGAAAATACTTGGTAATGCTGTTTTACATCTTGGAAATTATTCCATTCATTAAACATTTCATCGTATATATTAGATATTTTATTGGGTTTTGTAGCAGATATACTATTTGAATTAGCTACATCAACAACATTAGAATTAATATTTTCGTCAATTTCAGAATCTAACATAGGTTTATTATTTTTACTTTCTTTACTTTGATTAGCTTTACTACTTTTATTAGCTTCTGCCTTCAAAGTTTTATTTGATTTAGCAGAATTTGGCAAAGGTTTTTTATTCATAATTTTATGTTTTATATTATCTATAGTTTTCTATCATCATAGTAAATCTATATTAAAGAATTTCAGTATAAGAACAGAGTGAAGAATGCACATAACAATTAATATTAATTATATTATTACCTGAATATTTTAATAATTAAATATTTACTAGTTTCACATAGCTAATTTGAAATAAAACAAACTGAAACTAAACTGAATTATTTATATATTTAATCTAAATTTAATTTAGATGTCAAAATTACCACAAAAAATATTAGGTTTTGTATGAATGTAACTACAAATTATAAATATTAATAAAATCATAATCATTTAATCGCTCATAAAAAAGTCAAAAATAATTTTCCATAAACTTGCATAATATTCTAATTATCTATACAATATTTTTTGTTATTTTATGCAAAGTTATAAAATAACTATGTATTACATGTACGTTATTTAATAAAGAGGCAAACAAATGAAAAAACTATCTTTAATAATTATGTCTTTGCTAGCTAGTTCAGCTTATGCTGCTGCTCCTCACTTACCAGCAGTTGACCCTGTTGTTGGTGGAAATGGAACGCTATACTCAATGACAAAATATGAAGATACAGCTAGTGGTCATACACAAGTAGTTACTCAAAATTTATGTTTCCAACAAACTGGTGTTCAAGGCAGTAACACAGTTGGTGTTTGGTATTCTACAACTTTCAATCGTTGGATTGGTAGATGGAGACAAGAAGGTGACCAAGTTGCAATGATTGGTAACTTCTGGACTGATGGTGGTTATGATAGCATGAGATGGGAATTAGTAAGTGCTAGTAATGAAGGTTATGGTCATTGGGAAGAGTGGACAAAAGACGGTGGATACGGCAATTGGTCAACTAAAGGTAATATTAAATTAGTACGTTTAGGTGAGTGTGCATGGACTCCTCCTGTATCTGGTACTGCAGTTAATGCTTTAGCTGCTCCAGTTGGAACATCTCCAGGTGCTAGCAAGTAATTAAGAATTCATTTTTCTGAAGCTAGTTAGATACTAATTTATATTTTTTATAATGAAATTTTATAATTAGTACCAAAATTTGAAAAATAGCATAATATTGTAAACACGGTATTGTGCTGTTTTTATTTGTAATATTGTCGACGATATAACACTTACATATATTTAATTTATCTACAAACTACTAATATCAATTGCAATTGTAGCTGACCTTGGTGTTTTAGCATTTTCTCCAACTTTAGAATTTCGTGGCCAAGAACTTATATACAATGGATTGCGTGCAGTAAAATCATCTTTGCTTTGCTCAATTTCTGTTGGTAAACCATAACTGAAATTTTCTCCAGGGTGCTGAATATTCAAAAATAGAGTTTTATATACATCATCAAAACATACCCCCGTAATTTCACAACCTTTTACCCCAACTAAAAACCTTTTTATCTCGCCTGTTTTGGTATCTGCACAAAGTAATTGATTATTGCCATGCCCTACAAATTCGTTAGCATTACTAATATTACCGTCTGTTGCAATCCAAAGCCTGCCTTTATTATCAAAAGTAATACAATCAGGACTATTAAACAAAATTTTATCTTGGCTACCACCTTGTGAAATATTACCTGCTAATAAAAATATATCCCAATTAAATTTATGTTGAGCATGTGTCATATGTTCAAAATCATCTTGCCAACGTAAGATATGCCCAAAGTCATTTCTTTTACGTGGGTTTGCCAAATTAATTTTTTTTCTGGAATGATTATTAGTCAAACTTACATATGCATAATTAGTATATGGATTAATTGCTATCCATTCTGGTCTATCCATATCTGTTGGATTTACTATATCTGCCGCATATCTCGTAAAAATGTAAATATCTACTTGAGATTTTATATATAAATTTTTTGGATTATTAAGATACCTTTCATCATAAATTAAAGGAATCCACTCGCCATATTTCTCATCACTAAATTTTGCAACAAATAAAGTACCGTCAGTTAGTAAATCGCTATTCTTTTTGCCATTTGCCTCTTTGTAAATTCCTTTAGAAATATATTTATATATATACTCATTTTTATCATCATCACCCATATAAGCAACTAATTGCTTGCCCTCAATTGCTTTTATTGCAATATTTTCATGTTTAAAACGTCCTAAAGCAGTATGTTTTTTTGCAATTGATTGAGGGTTATATGGGTCAATTTCAACAATCCAACCAAAGCAATTTACTTCATTTGGATTTTTTTCAATATTAAATCTATCATCAAATTTATGCCAATTTACATCATAACCTTTTTTAGTTACTCCATAACGTTTTTGTATTTCTGATAATTCGTAATCTTGATTATCTGTAGTGAAGTATCCGCTAAAATTTTCTTCGCAGGTAAGATAAGTGCCCCACGGAGTTTTACCATTTGCACAATTAGCAAAAGTCCCCTTAGTTTTATGCCCTCTACGTTTTTTATCATCATAAATATTATGTAAATGCCTAGAACCAGCAGCTAAACCTGTAAACTGCATATCAGTCAATAAATGATAGCGTTTATTATATGGAGAATTTACATTAACTTGCCATGTATGCTGATTATTATTACTATTTTGTTTTGTTTTGATATTGGTATTATATTCAATACCAACAATTGAAACCCCTAAAGACATTTGGGCTTTTTTTACTTTCTCTGCTGTCCAATCCTCTAAATAATTTTTACCTTTAAACTTAGTATTTGTGCTATTGCTATTCATGCTAAATAAATATTCATAATTATTATATTCATGATTTATTGCTAAAATTCCACTATGCTTAGTATTTTTATCTTGTTTTAAAATTTGCTTAGTTCCAACTAATGGAAAAAATGACATTCCATCATGATTTTCGCCAATTTGCAAAGCTTGTGCATCACTAGTATTTTCTCCATATGCAAATTTAGGACTATGTGGAAATAAACCATCGCCCCAAGCACAAACTACGCTGTAGTTAAAACCTTTAGGCAAACTTATTTCATCGCTTGTATCTGTGGGTATTGAGTCAAAATTTAATAATTTACTTTTCGATATTAGAGCATTATCAAGTTTATCATCGGCAAATAAAAAACTAGGATTTATAAAAGAGAAAAACGAAGCTAAGCCTGTTTGTTTTAAAAATAATCTACGGGATTTTTTCATATATTACCCTATATAATAATTTCAGCATTAATTTTAGTAAATTCATTTACCCAAGGGTCTTGCTGTGCTTTTTCTAATTGTGTTTGTGTATGTTTTTGTTTTTCATTTTGCTCTTTTTGAAAAAGAGTAATTGAATCTAAATCTAAGTTTAAATCTTTATTATCTGAAGAATTATTTTGATTAGAAATTACATCTACAGAAACACTATCATCTACATTTATATTTGATATGCTACTTAAATTACTCTGAACGGGTAAATTTAAATTAGAGGTACTAACGTTTGAGTTAATCACTTCAGGTGCTTTTGGATTTACTCTAGTTGTAGATATACTAGGATTAGATACTACTTTAGTTATTCCAGAACCGCTAGAAATATGTAAATTAATGTTTCTATTTAAATATTCAGAAATGCTAGTTTGTAGCTTAGCTACTGCATTTTTCATAAATCCTGTATCAAATTCACAATTTAAATGTAGATTATTACCATCATCTTTAGCTAAAACACTTTGTTTAGCAATCTGCAGAGCTAAACCTTCTAGTTTTAATTGAGGAATAATGTCCAACCAGTTTTGATTATTAATCTGATTAGTTGCTTGATGATTAATATTAGGCTCTATATTTTCTAATAATATTTCAGGCTCTTGCTTATGATTAATAATATTATACTTATCATTTATAGTATTATTTAGCAGGTTATCTGAAATAGGTTCAATATGATTGCTATTTTTACTACTAATATTAGTTATTTCATCAACTTTATCAATTATTTTAAGTGCTTCATTTTGATTTTGAGGTAATTTATTTATATTATTAGTTGAATGAATAACTTTTTCAGGCAAATTATTATCGAAACTGTTTGATTGAATAATATTAGGTTTATGATGGTGATTAAATTTATTAGTAATGCTTGTTGTACTTTTAAGTTGATTAGTTTTATTAGGATTATTATTTATATTAATCGCTTTACTATCATCTATTTGCATTTGAAAATTAATCATTCTTACACATAACATATTCAATGAAATTTCAGCAGGGCAAAAATTAATTTCTTGTTTTGTTTTAATTACCATTTGATAGTAAATTTGCACATTTTCTGCACTAATTAATTTAGCTAGTTCTTTTACTTCGTCATGATAATTAGTATCAATAACTGCTGTTTCTAAACATTGTATAATTGCAATATTTTGAAGATGAACAATAACGTTATCTAAAAATTTATCAATATTTTGTACATTTTCAATTAAACTTAAAGCATTAACAATATCACTATTAGCAATACTAAATAATAAATTTATAGTCAAATCATCATCAACTAAACCAAGCATTTGTTTAGTTTCATATGCTTTAATTTGTCCATGTCCTAATGCAATTGCTTGGTCAGTAATTGAAAGGGCATCACGCATGCTACCATAAGCAGCTTTAGCAATATAATTTAAGGCAATTTCCTCAAAGTTAACATTTTCTTGTTGTAAAATATATTGCAAATATTGTGTAATATTAACTGTAGATACAGGTCTTAAATGAAATTGTAAACAACGTGAAAGCACTGTCATCGGGATTTTATGTGCATCAGTTGTGGCTAAAATAAACTTAACATGTGCAGGTGGTTCTTCTAAAGTTTTTAACATAGCATTAAATGCATGATTACTTAACATATGCACTTCGTCTATCATAAAAATCTTAAATCGCCCTTGCGAAGGTTGATAACTAGCATTTTCAAGTAATTTGCTAATTTCTTCTACACCTCTATTACTTGCAGCATCTAATTCAATATAATCAATATATTGTGCATTCTGAATCGAAACACAATTACTACAAACGCCACAAGGATTTGAGCTAATTCCTTGTTCGCAACTTAATGCCTTAGCTAATAAACGAGATAGGGTGGTTTTACCTACTCCTCTCGTACCTGTAAATAAATATGCATGATGCAAACGATTGGTATCCAAAGCATTCGATAAAGCTTTTACTACTACATCTTGCCCGATTGTTTGAGCAAATGTTTGAGGTCTCCATTTACGAGCAAGAACTTGTGTTTGAATGTTTTGAATAGCATTATGCATATTGAACTGAAATTTAATATATTAAGATATGATTATATAAGTTTATACTAATAATTAACAACATAAGATAATATAAACAAATACATATAAAAGAATATTAAAGTAGCCAAATATATTTAACAGTTTAAATAAATTAAGCTACTATACTTTATCTTGAGAATATTTAGAAAATTAATTCTTCTTAACTATTTGCATAGCACTTGCAAGTAATGAACTCATATCGCCCAAGTTTGCAGGAACAATTAAAGTATTATTTGTTTTTGCTAATTGAGCAAATGCAGCTACAAACTGTTCAGCTACTTTCAAATTCATCGCTTCAGTACCGCCTTGAGTTTTTATTGATTCGCCAACCATAGCAATTGCTTTTGCATTTGCTTCTGCCACAGCTAATATTGCCTCAGCTTCCGCAACAGCCCTATTAATTGTAGCTTGCTTTTCACCCTCTGATTTTGCAATTGCACTTAATTTAGCTGCATTGGCTAAATTTATTTGCTCTTGTTGTCTACCTTCTGATTGAGCAATTAATGCACGTTTTTCACGTTCCGCTGTAATTTGCGATTGCATAGCATGTAAAATTTCATTTGGTGGTGTTAGGTCTTTAATTTCATAACGCAAAACTTTAACCCCCCAGTTTAATGCTGCTTCATCTAATGCTGAAACAATACTGTGATTAATTACATCTCTTTCTTCAAATGTTTTATCAAGTTCTAGTTTTCCAATTACTGAACGCAAAGTAGTTTGAGCTAATTGAGTTATAGCTAAAATGTAGTTACTTGAACCATAAGATGCTAATTTAGCATCTGTGATTTGGAAGTAAATTACCCCACCAACTTGTAACTGAGTGTTATCTTTTGTAATACAAACTTGGCTAGGTACATCTAATGGAATCTCGGTTAAATTATGTTTATACGCAATTCTATCAATAAAAGGAATAACAATATTTAATCCAGGCTGTAATGTATCATGGTATTTGCCTAGGCGTTCAAGTACCCATGCATGTTGTTGAGGGACTACTTTAACTGTTTTAGCAATTAACACAACAATCCCTATAAGTATAACAATAGCTACGATATCCATGAATTTCCTTTTATTTTTAGCAACATACTTTTTCATGATACTAATAATATTCAAGGTCGTCAATTTATATAAAAAAATATGTGCAAATCCATTCTATATATAATTTTTTAATAAATTTAAAATTAAAAAATAGTGCAAATTTATACAAATTTGTAGCCAAAACCATACAAAAATAATAAAAATCCAAGATAATTTATATAAAAAGACTTGAAACATGTTTTAATATTTGGTAAGCTAGCAGAAGCTTCATAAGAAGTATTGTTTTGTAAAGCATACAAAACTTCATTCCTAACCAATTGGAGATTAAGTAATGAAAAAATCGATAATAGCACTAGCTGCTTTAATCGTTGCAGGTGCTGCACAAGCAGAAAGCAGTGTAACACTATACGGTTTAGTAGATGCAGGTGTTACATTTGTAAACAACCAAAATGGCAACAATAACATCAAAATGGATAGCGGTGTTATGAATGGTAATCGTTGGGGTTTACGTGGTCGTGAAGAACTAACAAGCGACTTAGCTGCAATTTTCCGCGTTGAAAGTGGTTTCAGCTTAGATAACGGCAGTTCTATTCAAGGTGGCAGATTATTTGGTCGCCAAGCTTTTGCTGGATTAGATATCAAAAACGTTGGTACAATTACATTTGGTCGTCAGTATGACTTCATGGGCGATATCGGTGATTACACAATCGCTGCAAACCAATTTGGTGGTCTATATACATTAGAAAATTCTGGTGTTTTCCACGTTGATAGTGGTTTGGGTACTCGTATGACAGGTGGTCGTGTTGATAACTCTATTAAATTCCAATCTGCTAATTTAGGCGGTTCAGGCGTTACTGCTGGAGCTATGGTTGGTTTAGGTGAAAATGCTGCTAACAAAAAATCAAACCGTGTAGTAAGTGCTGCAATTGGTTTTGATGGCATTCCTAACTTTAGCTCTAAAGCTGCTTACACTCAATTACGTGATGTTACAGGTAACACAAAAACTGAAATTTTTGGTTTAGGTGCAAGCTATGATTTAGGATTTGGTAAAGTAAATGGTGTTTTAACTAATACAAAAATTAAAACTTCAGGTGCATCTACCAACCAACAAGCTAGCGTTTATGAAGTTGGTTATACGCATAGAATTACATCACAATTATCAGCTGGTTTAGGTTATCAGTACTTTGATAATCGCTCTACTGCTACTTCAGGATTATTTCCTGTAGGGACAGATGCTAAAAAATTAGATATGCATGGAGTTAGTGCTGCTTTAGACTATGCTTTCAGCAAACGTACTGACGCTTATTTATTAACAGTACTAAACAAAGCCAAGAAACAAAATGTAAACGTTGGTGGTGTTCCTGTTTCTGTTGGTTTAGGTTCTGATATTACAGGTTCTGGTGCTTCTGATAGCTCTAACCAAATTGCTGTGCGCGTAGGTTTACGTCACCGTTTCTAAGATTATAAGTTAATAAATTTCGCAAAAGAAATTTAGCGATTAATTAACATATAATTTAAAGTCCGCCTAGAAATATGCGGGCTTTTTTTATTAATATTTTGTCTAATGCATTATTATCTTAAAATAATAACATTTTAGGATTATTTATATAGCTAAAATATCTATTTAACTATACGCAAAATAATGTTAATGTATCCATATACCAACATAGAATATATATAAAAATCATTTAAATATATTTAATTAAGTAATTTATTAAAAAAATAATTCAATAAGGCAAGCTTGAAATTGCTTGCATGTAAGGTATTAAGTAAAAAATTAATATTTATTACCTATTCTAAAGCCTTGATTTACCTTGCTTTGCACAATAAAAAAACTTAAGTTTAATTTGCATATTTGTGTATATTTTAATAAAATAACATCTATATAAAAAATTGATACAAAGCTAATATTATTTTATTTATAACAATAATATTACTTATATAAACACAAATAATTCAGCTTAGATTAAAAAATACCATAGTGATTATCTCAGCTAAAAAAATTCAGTGAAATATCAAATTTCTAGATTTAAAAGATTATAAAATCAATACAATTGCGATTTTTAATTCTCTAGGATTTTTTATTTCTGCTACATACCAAATAAAGGAATTTTATGTCTATCAATCCAGAAGCAGTCATTGAAAAAGAAGACCTAGATACGACGGAAACTAAAGAATGGCTAGATGCATTACAAGGTGTTATGCTTAATCATAGCGATAAACGTGCAACGTATCTTATTGATAAACAAATTCAATATGTTCGTGTAAATGGTATAACTACTGGATTTAATTCTCATACTCCTTATATCAATACGATTCCTCCTGAAAAACAAGCAAAAATTACAGGTAATACAGCAATTGAGCATAAAATACGTTCTTATACTCGCTGGAATGCAATGGCAATGGTATTAAGAGCAAATAAGGACACAAATGTTGGTGGTCATATTGCATCATTCCAATCAGCAGCTACATTATATGATGTTGGATTTAACCATTTTTGGCATGCACCAAGTGAAAACCATGGTGGAGATTTAATTTTCTTCCAAGGACATTCTTCACCAGGGATTTATTCAAGAGCATTTTTATTGGGTAGATTAACTGAAAAACATCTCGATAGCTTTCGTCAAGAAGTAAATGGTAATGGATTATCATCTTACCCACACCCATGGCTAATGCCAAATTTTTGGCAATTCCCTACAGTATCAATGGGATTAGGTCCTATTATGGCAATATATCAAGCTAGATTTATGAATTATCTAGATGATAGAGAGATACTAAAAACTAAAGGGCGTAAAGTATGGTGCTTTTTAGGCGATGGCGAAACAGATGAGCCTGAATCTTTAGGCGCAATTGGTATGGCAGGTCGTGAAAAATTAGATAATTTAATTTTTGTTATCAATTGCAACTTGCAACGCTTAGATGGTCCTGTTCGTGGTAATGCTAAAATTGTTCAAGAATTAGAAGGCGAGTTTAGAGGCTCTGGTTGGAATGTAATTAAGGTTCTGTGGGGAACTAGATGGGATACTTTATTTAAGAAAGATACTAAAGGTTTACTTATTAAACGTTTTGAGCAATGTGTTGATGGCGAATTTCAAACATATAAATCAAAAGATGCAAAATATGTGCGTGAGCATTTTTTCAATTCTCCAGAATTAAAAGAATTAGTTGCAGATTGGAGCGATGATGATATTTGGGCATTAAACCGTGGTGGACATGATACATACAAAGTTTTTGCTGCATTCCATGAGGCTGCGCATCATAAAGGGCAACCAACGTTAATCTTGGCTAAAACGATTAAGGGTTATGGCATGGGTAACTCTGGCGAAGCTCAAAATATTACGCATCAACAAAAGAAAATGTCTTTAGATGATTTAAAAGCTTTCCGTACAAGATACAGGCTTCCAATTGCAGATGATGAAATTGAAAGCTTGCCATATCTAAAATTTGATGAGAATAGCGAAGAATTAAAATATATGCAAGATAAACGCCAAGCTCTTGGTGGATATTTACCGCAACGACGTACTAAATCTTATGATTTAGAAGTGCCAGCCCTAGAAAAATTTGATGCATTATTAAAAGCAACCGCTGAAGGTAGAGAAATTTCTACAACTATGGCTTTTGTTCGTATCTTAAATACACTAGTTAAAGATAAAAATCTTGGAAAATACATTGTACCAATTGTGCCTGATGAATCAAGAACATTTGGTATGGAAGGTATGTTTAGACAACTTGGTATTTGGAGTCATGTTGGACAATTGTATACGCCACAAGACCATGACCAGTTAATGTTCTATAAAGAAGATAAAAAAGGACAAATTTTACAAGAGGGTATTAACGAAGCAGGTGCAATGTGTGATTGGATTGCTGCAGGTACAGCTTACTCAACACATAATGTGCCAATGATACCATTTTATATCTTCTATTCTATGTTTGGTTTTCAGCGTATTGGCGATTTATGTTGGGCTGCAGCGGATATGCGTACTAGAGGATTTTTACTTGGTGGAACGGCTGGGCGTACAACATTAAACGGTGAAGGCTTACAACATGAAGATGGGCATTCGCATATTTGGTCAGCAGCAATACCAAACTGCATTAGCTATGACCCAACATTTGCATATGAATTAGCAGTAATTGTACAAAATGGTTTAGAGCGTATGTATAAAAATCAAGAAGATGTTTATTACTACATTACAGTAATGAATGAAAACTATGCTCACCCAGAAATGCCGAAAAATGCTGAATCTGATATTATTAAGGGTATGTACGCATTTAGCTCAAGCAATGATGCAGGTAATTCTTCTAGTAGCAAAAAATCTAAAGCTAAGGTTCAATTATTAGGTAGTGGAACAATATTCCGTGAAGTAATTGAAGCTGCAAACTTGTTAAAACAAGATTGGAATGTAGATAGCGACTTATGGAGTTGCCCAAGCTTTACAGAATTAGCACGTGATGGACAAGCAACAGAAAGATATAATATGCTAAATCCATTGGCCGAAGCTAAAAAATCACATGTAGAAAACTGCCTTGCTAATACCCAAGGACCTGTGATTGCTGTTAGTGATTATGTACGTGCATTTACAGAACAAATTCGTGCATTTGTGCCACGTAAATATGTAACATTAGGTACTGATGGATTTGGTCGTTCTGATACACGTGAGCAGTTACGTCATTTCTTTGAAGTTAATCGCTATTGGATTACAGTGGCTGCACTTAAGTCATTGGCAGATGAAGGTACTATCAATAAAGATGTAGTGGCACAAGCTATTGCTAAGTACAATATTGATGTAAATAAACCAAATCCTTTAATAATGTAAAAGTATTGAAATGCCAAGCTTAAATAATTTACCTTCAGCTCAAAGCAACAATTATTGTAACCACTTTCCTGATATTAGTTGTAATAAATTACATACATTATCGTTTGTAAAAGATTTATACTCTTTAGTTAAAAAAAATAGTCAATATGTTATATATATATGTTACAACTGTGGTAATTCAGCTGATAATATAGCTATAATGAATTCTGAAGTTAAAGATGAATACTTTGTAGTAGCTAACATATGTAAAGATTGTCCTCTTCCAAAAAAATCATATGCTTTTGGTGAGAAATATATTAGTAATGATTATGCTACTATAGTAAATGTGTCATCTGTAAATCCAATAAACTTACAACATCAAAATGATTTTATTGAACCACGGATTCTTAGGCTGATAAATAGAATGTCGGCTAGAGTTTCTAATCCTAGTACGCAATATGATATAAATGATCTTATTGACCATACTTTAAGTGGTTTTAGCTTAGACAGTGGTAATTCTAATCAAGTTGGAAGAATATTTGGTCGCCAAGCTTTTGCTGGATTAGATAGAATACTTCTTCCTAACATCACAGATGATAACTATTTAAATAATATTGGCAATCATTCCATTCAATAAAATTAAATATTCATAAAATATAAAAGGAAAGCTTATGATAGAACTTAAAGTACCAGATATTGGCGGAAGTGCTGTACCAATTATTGAATTGCATGTTAAAGAGGGGGATACTATCGCTATAGATGAGCCTTTGATTACACTAGAAAGCGATAAAGCAAGTATGGACGTTCCTTCTACGCATAATGGAATTATCAAAAGCTTGCTCATTAAAATAGGTGATAAAGTAGAGCAAGACCAAGTTATTGCTATCATTGAAGCTAAAGATGTTGTTACAACAAGTAATAATCAAGAAAAGGTAAAATTAGCTGAAGTAGCTGAAAATAAATTAAATCCTGTTGCGGAGCAAAAAGCTCAGGAGTTAGCTACTGACATTATAAAGAATGCACAGCAAGTTAATACTACAAGTAGTATTGATGTAAATACACAGGCTACTACCAATAAAGAAATATCATTTAAAAATAATGATGGTAAAATTAGCCACGCTAGTCCAAGCGTAAGAAAGTTTGCTCGAGAACTAGGAATTAGCGAATTATTCAAAATTAATGGCTCTGGATTAAAAAACAGAATTACTCACGATGATATTAAATCATTTGTGAAAAATGCATTACAAAATTCCTCATCTAATTCAGTCTCTAATAATGCTAATGTTGGAAATGGTGGGAATT
Source organism: Pseudomonadota bacterium (assembly GCA_046050125.1). Lineage (GTDB taxonomy): Bacteria > Pseudomonadota > Gammaproteobacteria > Burkholderiales > Burkholderiaceae > JAHFQJ01. The sequence goes on along the minus strand of JBJOQB010000026.1, from coordinate 15,021 downwards.
TAAACTTATTAGATTGGCCAAAAGTAGATTTTTCTAAATTTGGAGAAATTGAAACTAAACCATTATCAAGAATACAAAAAATATCTGGTGCAAATTTACATCGTAACTGGGTAATGATTCCTCATGTAACGAATAATGATGAAGCTGATATTACTGATTTAGAAGCATTCCGTGTTGAATTAAATAAAGAATATGCTAAGCAAAATGTTAAAGTTACTATGCTTGCATTTTTAATTAAGGCTAGTGTATCTGCACTTAAAAAATTCCCTATTTTTAATTCTTCATTAGATGGCGAAAACATCGTATTAAAGCAATATTTTAATATTGGTTTTGCAGCTGATACCCCAAATGGTTTAGTAGTTCCTGTAATTAAGAATGCAGATAAAAAAGGCATTATTGAAATTGCTAAAGAAATGTCTGAATTAGCAGCTCTTGCTCGTGAAGGCAAATTAAAGCCTGACCAAATGCAAGGTGGTTGTTTTTCAATTTCTTCATTAGGTGGAATTGGTGGAACAACTTTTACACCAATTATTAATGCACCTGAAGTAGCAATTTTAGGTGTATGTAAATCATTTCAAAAACCTGTTTGGGACGAGGCTAAGGAGCAGTTTATACCACGTTTAACACTACCATTAAGCTTATCATGGGATCATAGAGTAATTGATGGTGCTGTTGCTGCTAGATTTAATGCTTATTTAGCACAGATTTTAGCTGATTTTAGAAGAATTTTACTCTAAAAGTAGTAGATTAATATAAATTTACTATCCGTCATACCTGCGAAAGCAGGTATCCACAAAATTAAAAATCCATGGATTACCCCTTTATGGGAATAACACCGTATCATTTTATTTAATATACCGATATATAAATTAAGATAAATACTCTTTTACTAATTCTATCCAAACTTTAGCACCTAATTCTACTAAATTATCATTAAAATCATAACTATGATTATGCAATTGGCAAGGACCTAAACCATGCCCAACTTGTCTGTGGCTACCATTTCCATTCCCTATGAAAAAATAGCACCCTTTCTTTTGTTGTAACATAAATGAAAAATCCTCTGCTCCCATTGTTGGCGTTACATTTTCATTTACGCAATCTGCACCGAATGTATTAGTTAATACTTTGCTAACTAATTGAGTTTCAGCCAAAGTATTAATAGTTGGTGGATAATTTCGTGTAAATTTAAAATTAACTGTGCAATTATGTGCATTTGCTATGTGGTTAGCCATTTCTTCCATTCTTTTTTGAATGATATCTAATGTATCAATACTAAATGTTCTTACAGTACCGCCAATCCAAGCACTATCAGGGATAATATTTGTTGCATCTCCACCGCCATGCATTTGTGTGATTGAAATAACTGCTTGTTCTAATGGAGATATATTTCTAGTTAATATGATTTGAAAAGCAAGCATAATTTCAGCACTACAAAGTATAGGGTCATTTGTTTGATGTGGCATAGCAGCATGTCCGCCTTTACCTTGAATATCAATTCTAAATTCATTACTACTTGCCATAATTGCACCTGATTTTAAACCAAAATGCCCTTCTTTAATATCTGGCCAATTATGCATAGCAAATATGCAATCAATATCAAATTTAGTAAATAATCCATGTTCTATCATTTTAGCTGCACCTGCACCATGCTCTTCAGCAGGTTGGAATATGCAATAAACTGTTCCTTCAAAATCAATATTATGTTGTAGATTATAAGCTGTACACATTAGTATGGCTGTATGCCCATCATGACCACAAGCATGCATTACTCCATTATGCTTTGATGCATATTCAAAGCTATTTTGTTCTTGGATTGGTAGTGCATCAATATCTGCTCTTAAGCCGATTGATTTATTATTGGTATTATTCTTACTCTTTTTGATAATAGCTATTACGCCTGTTTCACATATTTTTTCATATAAAATATTATTCTGTTCTAAAAAATCTATGATAGTTTGTGTTGTCAAATGCTCTTTAAATGAAAGCTCGGGGTAGGTGTGAATGTGTTGACGTAGTTTTATACTTTCTTGTATATGATGAATATCATTTTGTTTATTGAGTAAATCTACCATGTTGATTGCTTTATTTTATATGATAGATTTATGTTATACATAAGCATACAAGCCGTCAATTAATTATAGCTAATCTCATACATAATAATTTGGATATTAATATATTTCTATCAACATCAAATAATGCTAATATAGCCATATATCTATAAAACCTTAAATATAAAAAACATATACAAATGTTACTCACAAAAATATCTATTAAAAATCCTGTTTTCACTGTCATGGTTATGCTCGCCTTAGTTGTAATGGGTGCATTATCACTTTCTAGAATGAGTATAGATGAATTTCCTGATGTGAATTTTCCAGTTGTAGTTGTACAAACTGAATACCCTGGAGCGTCACCTGAATCAGTTGAAAGTGATGTTTCAAGAAAGCTTGAAGAGGGAATAAATAGTGTTGCAGGGCTTAAAGATTTATCCTCTCGTTCTTATCAAGGTTTATCTGTAATTATTGCTGAATTTAATTTAAGCGAAGACCCAGCACGAGTAGCAAATGATGTTAGGGATAAAGTAAATGCAATCAAGCCTTTGCTTAAAGAAGATGTAAAAGAACCAATTATCTCAAAATTTGACCCTGCAGATAGCCCGATTATATCTTATGCCATACAAAATACAAATCTTAGCTTTAAACAATTATCTACAGTTGTAGAGCAAAAATTAAAAAAACGTATAGAAACGGTAAGAGGTGTTGGGCAAGTAAATATAATTGGTGCATCAAAACGTGAGTTACAAATTGAAATTAATCTAGATAAATTAAGAGCATATGGAATTGGAGTAGATAAGGTAATAAATGCATTAAGAAGTGAAAATATTGAATTACCCGCTGGTTTTATTAATGGAGATATTTTTGAGAAAAATATTCAAATTCAAGGCAAACTTAAAAATATTGATGATTTTAATAAAATTATTGTTGCAAAAAAAGATAATAGCGTGGTTTATCTTCATGAAATCGCAAAAGTTGTTGATGGAGAGGAAGAGTTAAGCAGTATTGCATTACTTAATGGACAACGTTCTGTAGCAATCAATATTTTAAAAGCAAAAGATGAAAATACGATTAAAGTTGCTCAAGATGTTCAAAAACGCATAGAACAAGTAAAAGCAGAAATGCTTCAAGGTACTGAAATTAAACTTATACGAGATGCTTCTATCTCAATTAGTAAAAATGTAAATAATGTCAAAAAAACAATTATTGAAGGTGCTTTACTAACTGTTGTGATAGTTTTTTTATTTCTTAATTCTTGGCGTTCTACTATTATTACAGGTTTAACTCTACCTATTTCATTAGTTGCAACTTTTGCATTTATGTATATGTTTGGGTTTACAATAAATGTAATTACACTTATGGCATTGTCTATATCTGTTGGTTTACTAATTGATGATGCAATTGTAGTACGTGAAAATATTATGCGACATATTCATATGGGTAAAAATCATATTGATGCTTCGCTTGATGGAACTAAGGAAATTGGATTAGCTGTACTAGCAACTACTTTTTCAATTGTAGCTGTGTTTTTACCTGTTGGAATGATGGGTGGGATTATTGGCAAATTCTTTCATCAATTTGGTATTACAGTTGTTGTTTCAGTTTTAATTTCAATGTTTGTGTCATTCACACTTGACCCAATGCTTTCATCTGTATGGGCTGACCCTGTACATAATCCAAATGCTAAACTTAATTTCATTCAGAAATTTACTTTATGGTTTGAACAGAAAATGGATAATTTAGGTAATTTATACCAAAAATGGCTAGATTTTTCATTAAAAAACCGTATTAAAACCATGATTGTAGCAATTTTAATTTTTGCTTCAAGTTTTTTTGTGGTTAAATTTTTAGGATTTGAATTTGTGCCTCAGCCTGATTTTTCAGAGATGTCCATATCTTTGAATACTCCAGCAGGTTCATCATTAGAACATACAAAAAATAAGGTATTGGAAGCAGAAAAAGTACTTAAATCATTTCCTGAAATAAAATCAATATATTCAACTATAAATACTGGTTCTGCTCAAGGTAAGAATTATGCAAATATATACCTTAAACTTGTACCAAAAAATGAAAGAAAGCTTAATCAATCTCAATTAGCACAACCAATTCGTGAAAAACTTAAGCAAATTGCAGGAATTAGCTTAAGCAATATTAGTGCAGTAAACACTTTTGGAGATAAGCCAATTTTAATCAGTTTACGTGGGCAGGATTTACAACAATTAGAGGTAATTACTAATCAAACTGTAAAAAAATTACAAGATATTCAAGGATTGGTAGATATTTCAAGTAGCTTAAAAGAAAATAATCCTATTGTTTCTGTTCAAATTAAACGAGAGCAAGCAGCTGATTTAGGTATTACAATACCGCAAATTAACAATGTACTACGCCCTTTATTTAATGGAGAAGTTGTATCAACATGGCGTGATGATAATGAAGATTATGATGTAAAAGTTAAGCTTGCAAAAGAAGATAGAAAAATTGATGTTCTTAATCAAATTCCAATTTCTAATCCAAATAAATCCATTATTGCTAGTACGAATGAACCTGATTTACTTGATATTGGACAAGTAGCTAACATTACAAATTCATTTGGTGCTAATCAAATTAACCGTAAGAATTTGTCTCGAGAAGTATTTATTGATGCAAATGCATTTGGGCGTTCAACAGGAGAAATTGGCGAAGATATTAAAAAAACATTAGCAAGTATAAAACTACCTGCAGGCTATGAGTTTATCATGGCAGGAGCAAATCAGGATATGGAAGAATCAGCAATGTATGCTGCTCAAGCATTAATTCTGGCTGTAATTTTTATTTACATGGTATTAGCTTCACAGTTTGGAAGCTTTACTCAACCTATATCAATTATGGCATCATTACCAATGACATTAATTGGTGTATTGCTAGCTTTACTTACATTTAAATCTACATTAAATTTATTTTCAGTTATTGGATTTATTATGTTAATGGGGCTTGTAACAAAAAATGCTATTTTATTAATTGATTATGCAAATCATTTAATTAAAAGTGAAAATTTCAACCGAACAGATGCATTACTGCAAGCAGCAAAAGTAAGATTACGTCCTATTTTAATGACTACTTTAGCAATGATTTTTGGTATGTTACCACTTGCATTAGGAGTATCTGAAGGTTCAGAGCAAAGAGCTCCAATGGGGCAAGCTGTAATTGGTGGAGTGATTACATCTTCAATTTTAACTTTAGTTGTTGTACCTGTTGTATACTCAATAATTGATGATATTGTAAAGAGAATTAAAAGATAAAAGTACTAAAAGAAAAAGCCTGATTAATTGAATAAATATCAGGCTATCTATCTAATTTATTTATTTTCAAATAATAATTGTTGAATACTCTTAATGAATATCAAAACTTCTAGCAACATCTTGAGTCATTTCATCTAGGATATTATTAATATCTAAATCTTTATTTGATTTGAATTTTTCTACTAAAGAACTACATGTTTTTGCCCTATCTCCAATTAAGATAGTTTGAGTACACATGTGTTTATCGTATATTTCTAGCTCAAATTTATTATAGCTAATATTGAATACCATGTAATTATCATTACTAAAAATTAATCTCATATTTTTGCCTTGTAAGTTATATATATTTTTCAAATTTAGTTTAATATCTAAGTAATTTATTGTTTGTCTCATTGTTTTTTATGCTAATGTTATTTATAAAGGTTAGCAGAAAGATTAAAAATAACAAGAAAAGCTAAAACAATTAATAAGTGTGTTTCTAATAAGTTACATATATTGTATTACAATTTAGACAATATATCTAGTATAAAACATAATTTATATTATATTTATTTAAAATAATTATCGTAATATTAGTAAAAACTCATAAAACCACATAAAAGTTGAATATTTGTGGTTTTTAAGACAAAATATATAAAATAAATCTTGAAAATATAAAAAATATGAAAATTGCTTTTGCTGGAACACCACATTTTGCTTCTCATGCTTTACAAACATTACTTGAGCATGATTTTGAAATTAGTTTTGTATTAACTCAACCTGATAAACCAGCAGGAAGAGGTATGAAACTACAGCAAAGCCCTGTTAAGCAATTAGCTATTCAACATAATATAAATGTGTATCAACCAACATCACTAAAAAAAGATGGTAAAGATGCAGAATTAGCAACTAATATTCATAATTTACTAAATGAAGTAGATGTGTTAGTAGTTGCAGCTTATGGCATGTTGTTACCTAAAAGTATGGTAGATAATTTTTTATGCTTAAATATCCATGCATCAATTTTACCAAGATGGAGAGGTGCAGCCCCGATACATCGTGCAATACAAGCTGGAGATGAATATACAGGAATTAGTATTATGCATATGAATGAAGGACTAGATACAGGAGATATTTTATATATTAATAAAATTCCAATTGAACAAAATGACACAACAGCAAGTTTGCATGACAAATTAGCAGTATTAGGTGGTGCAAGTATTGTACATACAATTAATAATTTTTCAGAATTACAAAAAAATAAAATATCACAAGATACATTTAATCAAGAGTTAGTTACTTATGCACATAAAATTTCAAAGCAAGAAGCTCAAATTGATTTAAATGATAATATCGAGCAAATATATAATAATATTAAGGCATTCAATCCATTCCCTATCGCACAAATTGGCGAATATAAAATATGGCAAGCTAATGTAACACAGCAAAAATCAAATGCTAATAATGGAGAAATAATTAGCTTAAATAACGGTAAAAGCATTAGTATTGCTTGTAGTAATGGCAATGGTTGTATCGAAATACTTGAATTACAAACTGCTGGAAAAAAGCGTATGCATGCACATGAATTTTTATTAGGTCATACTCTTAAAGTTGGAGATAATTTACACCCAATATCAATTAGGGTAGAATAGTGGCTAATTGAAAAAGTTTTTGGAGTGTTGATATAACATGTTTAAGTGCGAGCAAGAAATTCACACAACTACATTACAACAATTACCCGTGTATACGTACTTTGATGAAATCTTGTATCAACAGGAAAAAAATGTATTATTTAATTTAGGTCCTAAATATATAGGGCATGAATTAATGCTACCTAACATAGGTTCTTACTATACTGTGCCTCAAGATAATCATAGCAGGGTATTGATGCGAGATGCAAAAGGCATCAACTTAATGTCAAATGTTTGTAAACATAGACAAGCATTAATGTTAAAGGGTATTGGCACTACACAAAATATTGTATGCCCTCTCCATTTATGGACTTATGATAAATCAGGCGAATTAATTAGTGCTCCACATTTTGAGCATAAACCATGTGCAAATCTATCGCAATATCAATTACAATCTTGGAATGGAATGCTGTTTGAGGGAGATTTCAAACATAAAATTATCAAAGATTTAACTGCTATAACTAGCCAATTTCCTGCATTGTCTACATTTAAATTTTCTGATTATGTATTTCATAGTTCTAAAGCACATGAATGTAATTACAATTGGAAAACTTTTATTGAAGTTTATCTTGAGGATTATCATGTAAATTCTTTCCACCCAGGTTTAGGTAATTTTGTCAATTGTGATGATTTAACATGGAATTTTGGCGAAGATTATTCTATACAAATGGTAGGATTAAAACATCTTCAAAAATCTGGTTCTAAAGTTTATCAAATGTGGCATGAGCAATTACTAAAATATACAGATAATAAAAATCTACCTGAATATGGTGCAATTTGGCTTACCTACTACCCAAATATAATGGTTGAATGGTATCCGTTTGCCTTAGTAATTTCTACACTTCACCCTACTTCTACGAATAAAACGCAAAACATTGTTGAATTTTACTATCCAGAAGAAATAGGATTATTTGAGCCTGATTTTATAGCAAGTCAACAAGCAGCGTATATGGAAACATGTATAGAAGATGATGAAATTGCCATCCGTATGGATAGCGGGCGTTATGGGCTACATCAAAGAGGCATAAGCGAAGTAGGTCCTTATCAAAGCCCGATGGAAGATGGTATGGAGCATTTTCATAAATGGTATAGAAAACACATAGATATTGTATAAATATATTCAATATAATATACACTTAATATTTATAATTTGATATTTCTTAGGTAAATTCAATTTAAATGTTCATTCAACTAAAATGCTAGGAAAAATATGGATAATTTTAATATTAATGTAGATGAAGAATTAGATGTAACGGGTTTAAGTTGTCCAAAACCTTTATTACACACAAAAAAGAAGTTAGCGACGATGGAAGCAGAAAAAATCTTAAAAGTTATGCTAGATGATAGAAAAAGTTTAGAAGATTTTGCGTTTTTTTGTACAGCAACAGGGCATACATTAATTAAAGTTATTAATGAAAAAAAACCGATGATATTGTATATTAAAGTTAAATCTAACTAATTGCTATTGCTGTAGACATTTCTACTATATAAAATCTAAAAGTATCTTATGAAAAAAAATACGATTATCACGACTGTATTAATAGTATTATCAATTGGTATTATATCAATATCACTATTTAACAAAAATTCTTCTAAAACTAATCATCAATCTAATTCTAGTAATAATCATAATCTTAATAGTACTAATACTCAATCTACTGAAATTATTAATCCCAAACAAACTGTATTAAATTTAGTATCTAGTGATATACATACAGTTATTTCTTCTAGTTTTAATAAAAGTATTGATACTACAGGGATATTTAAGCCAATTAAACATATTCAAATCAAAGCTAAAAATACGGGCGAAATTAGCAGATTAATTGTAAAAGTTGGGGATAAAGTTAAGCAAGGACAAGTTTTAGCTAATATTGATAATAGTGATATTAATGCTAGATTAAATCAATCGCAGGCTCAAATAAAAATAGCAGAAGAACAGTTAGAGTTAGCAAAAATCCAATATAATAAAAATTTAGAGCTATCAAAAGAAAATTTTATTAGTAAAAGTGGTTTAGATACTTATAAAACAAATTTAGAAGTTGCCCAGCAAAATTTACAAACTGCTTTAGCAAGCCATACAATTAATAAAAAATCTAGTTTTGATAGAGATGTTGTTGCACCATTTTCGGGTATAGTCTCTAGCAAAATGCTAGAAAATGGCACATCAGTAACATTTGATACTCCAATTATGGAAATTGTAGATAATTCAATAGTTGAATTAGAGGCAGGCATTAATGCAAGTCAAATCTCTCAAATTAAATTAGGGCAAAAAGTAAGTGTAAATATTGAAGGAATTGCACAGCCAATTGAAGCAAACATCACTAGAATATCTCCCTCTAGTATAAATAATTCAAGATTAGTTAATGTTTATATCCAAATAAAAAATAGTTCAGATGTTATAAAATCAGGCATTTTTGCAAAAGCATCTATTTTACTTGAAGAAAAAGAATTAAGTGCAATACCAGAATCAAGTATTGTAAGAAAATCAGGGCAAAAACCATTTGTATATGCAATAAATGATAATAAAATTCATAAGCTAGAAATAGAAGAATTAGGCATTGTACAAAATGGATTAGCAGGTGTAAATAATTTAGCAGTTGGTAGCAAAATTATTGCTATTCCACTACCTTCAGATACTGATATAGAAAAAACAATTATTAAGATGTAGTATTGATGCATCAAATAATTATAAATATGAAAAATTGCTTATATTGGTATTGACTTTTAAGCCTTAAACATTTAAAATTTAAAAACGGTTGGATGAGTGGCAGAGCGGTTTAATGCACCAGTCTTGAAAACTGACGAGGGTTAACGCCCTCCGTGAGTTCGAATCTCACCTCATCCGCCAATCTTACATTTTTATGTAAATTTACCGCTTAGTTGTTTTATGTATTTAAAACCCTATCAAAAAAATCTTATTAATTCTCGCACATTAAAAAACTGTAAGCCTAATTTTGGTTTATGCATTTAATTTACATCTCTTTTATTTTCTAGATATGACCATTACTAAACTTAAATTCACTCGTGGTGTTGAAATGCCAGCTATCCTTAAACATAGAATTATGATTTTAGATGGTGGTATGGGTACTATGATTCAGCAGTATAAATTTACTGAACAGGATTACCGTGGAGAAAGATTTGCTAATCATAAGTCAGATGTAAAAGGAAATAATGAATTACTAGTATTTTCTAAACCTGATATTATTCAACAAATTCATGAAGAATACCTAGTAGCAGGTGCTGATATCATTGAAACAAATACCTTTGGTGCAACTAGCATTGCTCAAGAGGATTATCACATGGCTGATTTAGCTTATGAAATGAATGTTGTCGCTGCTCGTTTAGCTAAAAATGCTTGTGATAAATATTCAACACCTGATAAACCCCGTTTTGTTGCAGGAGCAATTGGACCCACACCAAAAACTGCAAGTATTAGCCCTGATGTAAATGACCCTGCGGCTAGGAATGTTACATTTGAACAGTTAAGGCAATCCTACTACGAACAAGCAAAAGGACTATTAGAAGGCGGGGCAGATGTTTTTTTAGTAGAAACCATCTTTGATACACTAAATGCAAAAGCTGCTTTATTTGCAATTGATGAATTATTTGAAGATACTCAAGAATGCATACCAATCATGATTTCAGGCACTGTTACTGATGCATCTGGGCGTATTTTATCTGGGCAAACTGTGGAGGCATTTTGGAATAGCTTAAGACATGCTAAACCCGTTACTTTTGGCTTAAATTGTGCTTTGGGGGCTAGTTTAATGCGTCCATATATTGCTGAATTAGCTAAAATATGTGATGTAGCAGTAAGTTGCTATCCTAATGCTGGTTTACCAAATCCAATGAGTGAAACTGGTTTTGATGAAACACCTGAAATGACATCAGCATTTTTAGAAGAGTTTGCAAAAAATAGCTTAGTAAACTTAGTTGGTGGCTGTTGTGGAACTACACCTGAACATATTTCTGCAATTACTAAAGCAGTAGAAAAGTACCAACCAAGGGTTTGGAATAATTATAAATAAGGATAAATCGACTTTCATAAAAGTTATTTTAAATTGTTTGTAATATTTTATTCTCTATCAATCACATTATCTTTTATATAACAAGTAATGGTAATTTAACTATAGTTAAATTTATGTATCAATATTATATATAAAACAAAAAGACTGTACAAACCTAAATTCATACAGTCAATTTTAAATAATTCAATTATTATAGATATTATCTATCTATGCATTTACATCAACATTAACAGCTTGTGGATTATTACGTAATTTAATATGTAATTCACGTAATTGCTTTTCATCAACTAAGCTAGGGGCTTGAGTTAATAAACATTGAGCTCTTTGTGTTTTCGGGAATGCAATTACATCACGGATTGATTCTGCCCCTGTCATTAATGTAATCATTCTATCTAAACCAAATGCTAATCCACCATGTGGAGGAGCTCCGTATTGTAATGCATCAAGTAAGAATCCAAATTTAACTCCTGCCTCTTCTTCATTAATATTTAATGCATTAAATACAGTTGTTTGTACTTCTTTACGATGAATACGCACCGAACCGCCACCCATTTCCCAACCATTCAATACCATGTCATAAGCTTTGGCTATACATTTTGAAGGGTCTGTTGCTAAGAATTCTACATGCTCATCTTTAGGGCTTGTGAACGGGTGATGCATAGCATTCCAGCGTTTATCTTCATCATCGTATTCAAACATTGGGAAATCAATAACCCATAATGGTTGCCAGCCTGCAGTAAATAAACCGTTAGCTTTACCAAATTCAGAATGACCAATTTTTAAGCGTAATGCACCAATTGAAGCATTTACAACTTTAGCTTTATCAGCACCAAAGAAAATTAAATCGCCATTTTGTGCTTGCGTACGTTCTAAAATAGATTTTAGAGCATTATCGTGTAAGTTTTTCACGATTGGAGATTGTAATCCATCTCTACCTGCATCTTTATCATTAACTTTAATCCAAGCTAAGCCTTTTGCACCGTAAATGTTTACATATTGTGTATACATATCAATATCACCACGTGATATTTCGCCACCTTTTGGTACTCTTAAAGCTACTACACGACCATCAGCCATATTTGCTGGGTTTGAGAAAACTTTGAAATCAACATCTTTCATTACATCAGTTAATTCGGTAAATTCTAAATTAACACGTAAATCAGGTTTATCTGAACCATATTTATACATTGCATCAGCAAATGTCATTACAGGGAATGTACTTGCTAAATCTACATCAATCGCTTGTTTAAACACTTCACGCATCATTTGCTCAAACATATCACGAATTTGTTGCTCGTTCATGAATGATGTTTCAATATCTATTTGTGTAAATTCAGGCTGTCTATCGGCTCTTAAGTCTTCATCACGGAAACACTTTGTAATTTGATAATATCTATCAAATCCAGATACCATTAATAACTGTTTGAATAATTGTGGAGATTGTGGCAATGCAAAGAAATAACCATCATGAACTCTTGATGGTACTAAGTAATCTCTTGCACCTTCAGGTGTAGACTTAGTTAACATTGGAGTTTCAATATCAATGAAATTATTTGCATCTAAAAATCTACGTACAATCATTGTTACTTTATGACGCAGGCGTAAATTACGTTGCATAATTGGACGACGTAAATCTAAAACTCGGTGTGTTAAACGAGTTGTTTCAGATAAATTATCTTCATCTAGCATAAATGGTAATGCTACTGAAGGATTTAAAATTTTAAGTTCTGTCGCAATTAGCTCAATTTCACCTGTAGATAAATTAGGGTTAATTGTTCCCTCAGGTCTGTTTTTAACTTGGGCAGTTACTTGTAAACAAAACTCATTACGTATGCTTTCAGCTAGATTGAATAAATTCGCATCATCAGGATTACATACTACTTGCACTAAACCATTAATATCACGTAAATCAATAAATATTACACCGCCATGGTCACGGCGACGTTGTACCCAGCCACATACTGTAACAGTTTGTTCTAATTGTTGCAGAGATACATCTCCGCAGTAGTGTGTTCGCATAGTATTTCCTTAAACTAATATATTTAGCTAAACTTTATAGGCATTATTATACATCAACTTATTTGCTTATATCTATTCTGATATATGTTAAAATAAAATTTATCCCCAATTAAATACTGTTAAATAATATGAATATAAATAGCTTAGATATTTATCCACAACATTTACATGAAAAACTTAGTAGAATTAGCCTAGTAGTTTTAGATGTAGATGGTGTTTTAACTGATGGGCAATTGTATTATGGCAATAATGGCGAACAAATTAAAGCATTTAATACTTTAGATGGACATGGCTTAAAAATGCTTATGCACTATGGAATTAAAGTAGCAATAATTAGCGGAAGAGGTTCGCCTATGCTCGAAAAACGTATGCTTGATTTAAGTATTGATGATTTATATCAAAATATTTCTAATAAAATGCCTGTTTATGAAAATCTACTCAATAAGTATAAATTAACTAGAGAACAAGTTGCGTATATGGGAGATGATATTCCAGATTATCCTTTGCTAAATGTTAGTGGTTTGGCTGTTTGTCCACAAAATGCACATATCATATTAAAAAATACATGTGATTGGACAATTGATATTCAAGGTGGAAATGGTGCAGTGCGTAGATTATGCGATGCGGTTATAATTGCAAAATATGGAGTAGATGAGTTACTAAAACAGCATAAAGCTTAGTTTATTTACAATTAATTTTATGTATATTTGATTTATTTTATATATAAAAAGTTTGAATAATAATCAACAGACATTAAAATATAGATTAATCCCAATTTATGTTTAGATTATACTCACATCACAAATTGGGTTTAATGGCTAATTATTCCACCATTCTAAATTATTATCTGTTGCTATACCTTCTTTTTTGTTTGAATTGATATCCAAATTTTGGTTTGATGAGAGTATATTTTTAAAGTATATAGGTTCTCCTATTTTAGGGACTAGTATATTTATATTATTTGATTTTGCTAGTAAATTAGCTCTGCTCAATGGTTCATTCCATGCATGAGTTGATAGGTTAAATGTGCTGTTATGTATTGGTAACATTAATTTACCTTGCACATCAATATGTGCTTGTACGCTTTGCTCAGGTTGCATGTGTACATATGGCCAATTTTTATTGTATGCCCCTGTTTCCATAAGTGTTACATCAAATGGTCCATATTTTTTGCCGATTTCCTTAAATGAATCAGAGTAACCTGTATCGCCACTAAAAAAAATGTTTGCATCATCTGTTTTAATTACCCATGAACTCCACAGAGTTTTATTTTTGTCAAAAAATCCTCGACTAGAAAAGTGCTGTGATGGTGTTGCGATAAATTCAATATCTGGCATTTTTTTGCTTTGCCACCAGTCTAATTGTATGATTTTACTTTTATCTACACCCCAATTAATTAGTATATCGCCCACACCTAAGGGTGCAATGAAGTAGTTGACTTTGTTTTTTAGGGCAATTATTGAGTTTTTATCTAAATGGTCATAATGATTATGGGAAAGAATTACAAACTCAATATGTGGTAATTCATCTATATTAATTGGTGGATTATGAAAACGCTTAGGCCCTGCCCATTGTACAGGTGAGGCTCTTTCGGAAAATACGGGGTCAGTTAGATAATATTTATCATTTAATTTTAGTAAAATTGTAGAATGACCCAGCCTAAATATCGTATTATTTTTTGCATGCTCCAATATTTGATTATCAATTTTTATCACGGGTATTGGAGTTGATGGCATAGTATTTTTTGGCTTTTCACTAATTAAATGTCGCCATATCATTACAGGTATTCTATACCATTTTATGCCTGTTTCTATATTTGCAATATTTACAAATTTCCCATCTTTAAATTGAGGAGAAGAACTATAATCAGAAATTGAATAATTAAAAATAGTCATATAAGTTGCTACTATAAAAATAGTTATAGTTGAAAAAATAATCACAAAATACTTTTTTAAACTGTGTTTAGATT
>JBJOQB010000025.1:0-2561 GCA_046050125.1 Pseudomonadota bacterium | reverse complement strand
TTTTTATTCAATTGAGGTTGGCCAATCCCGAATATATGCTTTAAGCATATTATTTTCAAAATCTTTTGCATCAATTATGGCTTTAGTCATATCATAAAAAGATATAACACCCATTAAGATTTTATTTTCAAGAACTGGGATATAGCGTGCATGCTTGTCTAGCATCATACGTTGAATTTCTTCTATTTCTGTGTTTAATGTGCAAGTAATTGGGTGGTCTTCCATCGCTTTACGAACAGTTGTATTGAGTACATTACCTTGACATGATATAAACTTTAGCACTTCTCTAAAGCTTAAAACCCCGATTAACTCGCCATATTCCATGACCATTAATGAGCCTATGTCATGCTCTGCCATGGTATGAATTGCAACTTGTAATAAACTATCAGGATGTATGGTGTATAAAATACTTCCTTTAATTCTTAAAATATCACTTACTTTCATAGAAAAAATATATTTATTTAATTGGTATATTCATTCAGTATAGCATAAAAAAATAAAAAAAAAGCTATACTAATTAAGTAGAATAGCTTTTTATTTTTAGCATTTTTATATATTGCAGATGTATATAAACAATAAATACTACAATATATAAATAAACGTATAATATAAAATTAACGTTTAGAGAATTGCTTACGACGACGTGCTTTGCGCAAACCACATTTTTTACGCTCAACTTCTCTAGCATCACGTGTTACGAAACCAGCTTTTGATAATTCTGGTTTTAATACATTATCATATTCGATTAATGCACGTGTGATACCATGACGAATCGCACCCGCCTGACCAGTTTCACCACCACCATGTACATTTACTTGAATGTCAAATGTTTCTAGGTTGTTAGTTAAAACTAATGGCTGACGCAAAATCATTAATGATGTTTCGCGAGAGAAGTAATCTTGTACTGATTTACCATTAACTGTAATAGCACCCGTACCTTTTTTTAAGAAAACACGAGCTACAGAGCTTTTACGACGACCTGTACCGTAATTTTTCTCACCGTATTTATTTTGTTCGTTCATATAAAACCCTTAGCTTATTTTGCTTTTCTAGCATTTTTAATGGTATATTCTTTAGGCTGTTGAGCACTGTGTGGGTGCGTAGCTTCAGCATAAATCTTTAATTTTTTAATCATCGCATAACCTAAAGGACCTTTAGGTAACATACCCTTAACAGCTTTTAATAAAGCACGACCTGGGAAACGACTTTGCATTTTAGCAAAAGTTGTTTCATATACACCACCTGGGTAGCCAGAATGACGGAAGTATTTTTTATCTTGAGCTTTAGCACCTGTAACTACTAGTTTAGCTGCATTTACTACAACAATAAAATCACCACAATCTACGTGTGGCGTGAAAATTGGTTTATGCTTACCACGTAAAAGGGTTGCTACTTCGCTGGCAACACGCCCTAATACTAAATCTGTGGCATCAATGACATACCAATCATGCTCTACAGTTTGCTCTTTAGCAACAAACGTTTTTGTTGTCATATTCTATCCTAAATTGAAAAATTTGCCCAATATCTTTGTTATTTCTGCTTTATTATATTTTTTGCAGCTCTCCCTAAGTGCTTTTTTGGGCATATTAAAAACACTGAATAACTTTAGTTTGCTTAAATAAAAATTTGATATTTTAACTAAGCAAAAACATAACCGTTAATTGTATCATGATTCCAGCAATTAAACAATTCAAGTATTTAATATAAAATATCTACTTCTTTATACTCTTTATTGGATTTAATCCAAGCACAGCTGCAATAAATACTATTCCACCAATTATAATCCCTGATATTAAATCAAATATACTTGATGCAATGATACTGATTAAGCCATTTGTACTTAATCCGTCTAATATATGATGTGATAAATTAGCTAATTGCGGAATATTATGCATTACTATACTTCCACCAACCATAAACATTGCTACTGTACCTAAAACAGCTAGTGATTTCATTAAATATGGTGCAAATCTCAAAATTGCTAAACCAATAATTTGACTAATTTTGCTATTTTTCTTTTTTAGTAGAAATAATCCAAAATCATCTAATTTTACAATTCCCGCAACTAAGCCATAAACTCCAATTGTCATAATAAGAGATATAGCAATTAATACTAAAACTTGTTGCAAAATTGGCATGCTAGATACTGCACCTAAGCTAATTACAATAATTTCAGCAGATAAAATAAAATCTGTTCTAATTGCACCTTTGATTTTTTGCTTTTCTGCTTCTACTTCTGTAATTTCTAGGCTTTCATCTGCTAATGATTTTGCATGCTCTTGATGATGTTGCTCTTCTTCTTTTTTATGCATAATTTTATGCAAAACTTTTTCAAATCCCTCATAGCACAAAAATGCACCACCAATCATTAAAAGAACTGGTATTAATACTGGAGTAAATGCACTGATGAATAATGCAGCAGGAACTAGTATTGTTTTATTTACCATCGAGCCTTTGCATACTGCCCATACTACAGGTATTTCACGCTCTGCATGTACGCCTGATACTTGCTGTGCATTTAATGCTAAATCATCACCTAAAACACCTGCTGTTTTTTTTGC
>JBJOQB010000024.1:0-10426 GCA_046050125.1 Pseudomonadota bacterium | reverse complement strand
TAAGTAATATATTTAGTATTTAGGTGTAAATCGAATCAAAAGATAATTAAAACTATGCTATAAGATAAGATAAAATAAACTAATTTTAAGATTAGGTACTTTAAGTATTTAAGTATTAGCAAATAGATTATGATACAATCTGAAATTAAATTTTTAATACGTATAGTTTTTATACATGCATTAATACAATGAAATACAAAGCAACAGATTTAAGCTCAGTTATTTTTTACAGTGCATTATCTCTTGAAAAAGTAATGCAAGGAAATTCTTTAGAACATATAGAAAAATGGCTAGAGCCAGATATGCTTGTAAAAAAATTTAATATAATTGCTTATGTGAAGCAAGCAATCAGAGATTATGGCATAACTAGCTATATTTTAAAAAAGTATGTATCAGATAAAAAAATCCATGTAAAAGTAGAATGTATTTTAAGAATAAGTTTAAGTTTAATAATTGAAAATAATATAAAAATACATACTCTCATCAATCAAGCGGTAACATCATGTAAAATGCATAAGCATAGTTACTATGCAAATGGTTTATTGAATGTAGTTTTAAGAAAAGCAAAAAATAATATAGAAGAATATAAAAATTTAAATCTAAGCTTTTTACCACAATGGTGGCAACAACAGCTCCAAGATGAAAATATAATTGATGTAGATTCATATTATGCAAATATTAAAAATCAACCACCGCTTGGTTTAAGAGTAAACCCACAAAAAATAAATGTAGATGAATATTTAAAATTATTAAATAACTTAAATATTGATGCAAAAAAAATTAATTTATGTGATAAATATACTCCCCACGCCCTTTCATTAAAAAATCAAATAGATGTCAATATATTGCCTAATTTTGCTGATGGTTACGTATCTGTGCAAGATATTGCAGCACAAATTTGTCCACAAATTATTCCATTTAAAGACGGCATGAAAGTACTAGATGCATGTAGTGCTCCAGGGGGAAAAATCTTAAGTTGTTTGGAACAATATAAGTTAGATGTAACAGTGATGGATATTAATAATTTAAGATTAGAAAAAATAAAGCAAAATATTGCTAGATTAAAACTCGAAAATCAAATTATTAAATATACAGAATATGTTGGCGATGCCAGTAATTTAGATTGGTGGGATAATAATAAGTTTGATGTAGTAATTGCTGATATTCCTTGCTCTGCAAGCGGTATAGTAAGAAAACAACCTGAAATAGCATTATTAAGAAAAAAAGAAGATATGGCTAATTTACAACAATTGCAAGCAAAAATAATACATAATCTTTGGCATGTTGTGAAAAAATCAGGCATACTAATATACATAAATTGTTCGATATTTATGCAAGAAGGTCTGGGACAAATAAAAAAGTTTCTATCCAATAATAAAGATGCATGCTTATTAAATATTGATAATATAGGTCAATTTGAAGTATGCTCTACTAATGATGGGTTTTTTTATGCAGTATTGCAAAAAAATAGCTAAGATTTTTTTCAAATGCTTAGCAGTATGTTATTTATCTTTTAATACATTGTATTGCTCTGCGATTAATACAAATGCATCAATTAAAAAATTTGAATTAGAAAATGTCAATGGTAACTTTTATGCTTCAGTAATTAGTGATATTAGTATTGATAATGATTTAAGAGATGCTATTGATAAAGGATTACCAGTTACATTTATATTACAATCAAAAGTTTCAATTAGTCGCTGGTATTGGTTTGATAATACAGTTTCAGAAAATGAATATAAGTGGGTAATTACCTACCGCCCATTTTTAAATAAATATAAAATATCTACTAAAACAGGTGTTTCATTATATTTTGATAATTTATCTGAAGCACTTGATTTGATTAAGTCATTAAAGAAATGGGAAATAATCGATAGTACTTATTCTAATGATATAAAATCTTCTAAATATAATGTATCATTACGCTTGCATTTAGATACAAATAGGTTACCAAAATTAATGCAATTAAATACTATTAGTAATAAAAAAATAAATATTGATAGTGGCTGGCAAGAGTATACAATTTCTCCTTAATTATTATAAATATCATAATAAATTAATTAATAATTAATAAATTCAAATAGGTTCGTTAATTATGCCTGTACTTGCTTAGATGAATTATTTAATCTTGGTAATACCAATAAAAATGTAGTATCATCTTCGTTAAGTAGCCTTACAAAACCTCGATTAGCCTGCATTATTTCTTGTACGATAGCCAAACCAAGACCTGAGCCTTTTGTACCTACATTATTATCTGCTCTAAAAAATCGATTAAATAAATTATGTCGATACTTTACAGGTATACCAATTCCATTATCTATTACTTTTGCCCATACTGTACCCGATGTACAGCCAACAACAACCGTTATGATTGAGCGATTATCCTCTAAAATATCAAAATTATCATTAGCATCATTTGTAGTATTTATTTGATTTTTATAATCCTTTCTATATTTTATTGCATTTTCGATTAAATTATTAATTGCTTCTTCAATCATTAGCCTATCAACATTTACATATGCAATATCTGTTTGATTTCCCATATTATTCTCAAAGCCAAAATCTATATTATGTTTAAATGCAATATCTATCCATTCGCTTGAAATATTAAATACTAAATCATGCCATAGCACTTTTTCTTGCTTTAAATTTCCACTTTCAAACTTAGTTAATGATAAAAGCTGATTGGTTAATTTAATCATTCTATTTACACTATTGCTTAAAACATCAACATTTTGATTTTTAGCTAATTGCTCAACTTGTAATTTGATAATGGTTAAGGGTGTCCTTAATTGATGAGAGGCATCTGCAATAAAATGCTTTTGGCGTTTACTAATTTTATGAAAATTTTGAGCTAAATCTTCCACAATATCAATTATTGGTTTTAATTTAGGTATATTTGGAATTGTAATATTTTTTGCTTTATCTATATCTAAATTATATTTTCTAAAATAGTCCACTGCTGAATTTATTTGCTGTGCCTGTGATTTTCTTAGATATTTGATGGTAGCAATAAATATAAGATAAATTATACCCAGAGGTATCCAAATGGATAGTAAAATATACCTTGAGTTTATAGCTCTTTCATGAAAATCCTCAACCATTTCAATTCGAATTAAATTGCCAAGTTGATGTTTTGGCTCTAATCGATTAGTTTGTAACCTAATTCCTCGGTAACCTTTTTTATTAATTTCTGTATAAAAAAACCTTGCATTATGCTCTTTATTAAATTCAAAAACTTCTAATTCTGTATCAAAAATATTGTAGTAACCAGCTAAATAATTTTTATCTACATAAAGCCGAATAAAGTTACCATGAAATTGTTTTTGCCAAGAAACTATTAAATCAGTTGCTTGTTGCTCTAAACCTGCACCTGATGTTTGAGCATTAGTTAAACAATGATTTGCTTGTAGATATAGCTGATGGTCAAAAGATTTGGTGTTATGCTGAATTAATACGTAAGAGGAAATAATTCCAAGACTAGAAATAATCAATAAAATAGCTAGCCAGCTGTACTTTTGTACAATTAGCTTAAATTTATTATATTGATTAATATACTTTATAATTCTAATGCGTATTTTCATCTTGTTTGTTGTCTATATTTTATTTTTGTTTAGCAACTTAAAAATGAAATATTCATTTTATATTATTTTTACTATCCTGTGCTAGAAGCCAGTTAGAAAGCACTTCATTAATTCTTGTTTGCCAACCTTTGCCAGTTGCTTTAAATGCTTTTAAAATTTCAATATCTATTCTTAATGTTGTAGCTTTTTTAATACTATCTTTCTTTGGTCTTCCAACTGGTCGGCTAATTTTAGCTGATGAAAATAGTTTTTGCACTTCATCATCGTTATTTGGATTATGTAACCCATTAGCTCTATCTTCATCATCATAAGGAATAGGAGCATTATCATCTATATTAGATAGAATTGATTTTAATTTTAATAGGTCATTTTGTTTCTTTAGAGAATTCTTCATAATATAATTTCCTTTCTGCTTTAGAGGCAGTGCGTAATGAGATTACTCGAATTTTATTACTTCTGATAATATATACTAAAAGTAAAACCTTATTATCAATTTCAATCATAGCAATATCATTCAATCTTTCTTCATTATTGCTATATTTTGTCATAGTAATTTTACTATCACTTTCATACACTAAATAGGCATATTCAAAACTAATTTTGTGCTTATCAATATTCTGTTTGTTTTTATTTTCATCATATTCATATTCTATTTTCATATTTATAAATTTGCCTCTGTATATAATTATTGTAGTTACAAAAATTATAAAAGTCAATTATCTAGCTATAATGGCGTATTTTTATCTTCTACTGATTTCCATAAATAAAAACTTTCATCTTTATCTAATAATCGCCTACCTTGCCATACCAAAACTGAATTATTGGGTGGGGTAATTTCAAGTAGATTTTTAGTGTAAGGCATATAGCTTAAAGTAAATTTACAATTATTTCCTACTTTAAATTTTGCCATATATGATAATGAAGCCATTTGAGGAGCTTGCAAGTCATGTACACTGACACAAGAATCATTTACATATAAATTAATTGTGTTAAACACGTAGCGATAAGTTTTAATTTGATTAACTGCAGGAAGCCACAGATGAACAATTACTACCCAAGAAATTGTAAGTCCACTTGCCATTAAATATGGACTAAGCCAAATTGGTGGCTCAAGTACGATATTGCGATATATATATAATGTACTAAACCATAACAAAGTTGCACATGTAGCAAAAATAATTGCTGATAATGTAATATCATGGTTTACATAGTATAGATATTTAATTAGATAAATATTATTTTGCCAACATACCCAAATAATCCATAAAGAAAATAGTAGAAAAGAGAATAATATAATATTAAACCCTATGATTATTTTATGTATATTAGTTGGCATTTTTGCGAAAGCTAAGCTAGCAAGTATACACAATGATGGCAAAGCGTATAAGAAATAGCCTTGATGTAGTTTACTATCAAAGATAAATACTAAAATTGCAATTAAATTAATTAACATTAATTTTTGCATAATTGATTGATTATACCAACATAAAAATGCAAATATTGCAAATGGCACTAATGGCCATGTAAAAGTAGGATACTGAACTACCATTACATTTAAACGCTCTAAAACAGTTTGAAAACTAAATCCATTTGGATTATTTAGATAAGAAGAATTGTAATTAGCATAAATTAGTATCAAAAAACATAATATATTAAAAGCTAATTTTAAATGCTTATGATAATTTCGTTTTAAATTATCAACTATGATATAACAAACAAAGCTGTTGATACACATACCAAGTATAAATGGTGTTGTTTCATGTATTCTTAGTATTGCACCTATGCAACCACAAAACAGAAGTACGCTGATGTCAGCCATGCATTTAGCATATTTATCTTTTTCTGGCTGCCCACCCAGCGGGTACTCATAAGGTGCAAAATTACGATTTAAACATAATATAAATACGGATTTCCAAATACAATAAATAGTAGTTAAAACAAGTAAAATTGCTCCTATCCTAACTGCATGGTCTACACGAACACTAAGAAATATAAAAATCTTTGAAATAAATGCACTAAATAAATAGTATGCAGTACCATTTTCATTCCATGGCAGTAAAGATATTGTGCTATTCCAATTTAAAAATGGAGTATTGATTAATTTTAGTATGCTAGCAAAGCCTATTACATCTTCATTTTTCCATGGGTCTCGATTAAAAAATCCATAAAAGACATAAAGCATAACAATAGCAAAGATAAAAACCCTAGAAAATGGCTTAACTTGCTTATCAACTAAACGAGGATTAGAGGCGTAGATTTTATTAAACAGCATACCTATTTAATTATTTAAGTTTTAAGATTAGGTTGTATGTTAGCATAATATGTTTGAGTAGACAAAGTTATGGTAGTTACATTAATAGCATAAATCACTAACTTAAATCACAACCTAGGTGTATAATACCCTAACTTAACAATTTTAATTTAAACAAATAATGATAAAAAAACATGCTGATTTAGGTGCAAATGTCATTGTACTAATCATTGAAAGATTATTACAAATGGTATTATCCATAGCTTGTGTTGGATTTATGGCAAAAAGTTTAAGCATTCACGATAATGGACAATTTGCCTATGCTTACAGTCTTGCTGCGGTGTTAGTTACATTAAGCTACTTTGCGGGTAGTGAACTAATTACATCAAAATTAAGTAAATATAAATTTATACAAAAAAATGTAATTACAACTGGATTTTATCTAAGAGTAATGTTTGGAATTATTTGTATCATCACATCACTTTTATTTGCATTTTTATATATTGATGATAAAGAAGTTAGACTTACTTTTTTTCTCGCCATAATTGGTCCATTGGTTGGCGAATCAGTTTATATTTTTGGCTGTTGGTTTACTGCAAATCGATTAAATTTTTGGTTTAGCATAACTAGGGCTTTAGGTTTGCTTGGTAGGTTTTTCACAATTTTATACCTAAGTAAATGTACATGGGTAAAAATGCATCATTTTAATTATGCCTATATTTTAGAAGCTTTTTTAATTGGTTCAACAACTGCATTTTTATACTTTAAACACCCTAAAAGCCCTTCATGGGGTAAATTTGACCGTGTAATATTTAAATCATTATTTAGAGATGGCATACTAATTGGTATAGGTTTGGTGTTTTATTACTTATTTTTACGTTTTGATAGAATTTTACTAGAAAAAATGGTTCATTCAGATAGCTTAGGCTTGTATACAACGGTTATTCAACTAAACGATGCTTGGCTCAATATTGGGATTATGGTTTGTAGCATTTTAGGGCCTTACTTTATTTTTAACTGTCGAGATAATAAAATAGCACAAAAAAGGTTATATAAAATGATGTTTGTTATATTACCAATTTCTGCATTAATTTGCATAATTATGCCTGTTATATCGCCATTTTTGATTAAAAATATACTAGGCGAAAAATATAAAAATGGAGTTAATTTATTTAATCTAAGTTGCTGGCTTTCTTTATTTGTATTTGCTAATCAAATATTTAGTTTATGGTGGCTAAAACAAAAATCATACATCAATCAAATCATAGTTTGGATACTTGGCATTTTAATTATGTTTTTTACACGTAATATATTTGTAGCCAATTATGATATTTATGGCATGATTTATGCTAGTTTTTTAGCGTATGCGGTTATGTTAGTTTATCAATTTGTATATATTCGATTGAAATAATAAATTATACTTGTGTTTATATGCCCTATTTTATAGAATGTAACTCTTGATTATCTCAAGTTGTATAATGAATAATTTTATACATACTTATTTCTATAAAAAGTAAAAAATGGTAAAAAAAGTTTTACTGATTTTTGGTACTAGACCAGAAGCAATAAAAATGGCGAGCATTTTTCATACACTTAAAAACAGCAATTTATTTAATGTAAAAGTTTGTGTAACAGGGCAACATAAAGAAATGCTAACACAAGTATTAGACTTGTTTAATATTAATCCTGATTACAATTTAAATTTAATGCAGGCAAATCAAACATTAGAATCACTAACAGCTGATATTTTGCTCAGCTTAAAACCAATCTTACTAGATTTCATGCCTGATGTAGTGCTAGTTCATGGCGATACAACCACTACTATGGCAACATCACTAGCATGCTTTTACAATAAAATTAAAGTTGCTCATGTGGAGGCAGGACTTAGAACAAATAACAAGTACTCGCCATGGCCAGAAGAAATAAACCGTAAAGTTACAGCAACAATAGCTGATTTTCATTTTTGCCCAACTGTAGAAGCTAAAGAAAATTTGCTTAATGAAGGGTATAAAAAAAATTTATACATTACTGGTAACACAGTAATTGATTCATTACTTTTTATTCAACACAAAATTCAAAATAATGAGAAAATTTCTCAATCATTATCGCAAAAATTTAATTTTATTGATAAAAATAAAAAATTAATTCTTGTAACAGGTCATCGCCGTGAAAATTTTGGCGAAGGAATTTTATCCATATGCAATGCATTAAAAGGGCTAGCTAGCCGAGATGATGTACAAATTGTTTATCCTGTACACTTAAATCCAAATATAAAAAATCCTGTAAATGAAATTTTGTATGAATGTAAAAATGTATTTTTATTATACCCTCAAGAGTATTTAGATTTTGTATATTTAATGATAAATAGCTATTTAATTTTAACAGATAGTGGCGGAATACAAGAGGAAGCATCAGCAATTGGCAAACCAATTCTAGTAATGCGTGATACAACTGAAAGACCCGAGGCAATTAAAGCAGGTATAGCAAAATTAGTTGGTACAAATGCAAAAAAAATTGTTGATGCAGTAAATCTATTACTAGATGAATCATCTAGTGCATCAGAGTATGCCCGCATGAGTAAAATTCAAAATATCTATGGTGATGGAACTGCTTCCATACAAATACAAAATATTCTATTAGAAAATATATAAATTTACAAACATATTCAAATATAAAAATATATGATACACAAAATACCTAAAATTATTCATTACTGCTGGTTTGGTCGCAATCCAAAACCAAGCTTAGTCTTAAAATGTATGGAATCATGGAAACAGCATTTATCTGATTATCAATTCATTGAATGGAATGAAGATAATTTTGATTTAAATATAAATAATTACACAAAACAAGCCTATGATTGTAAAAAATGGGCATTTGTTACAGACTATGTAAGATTATATGCATTAAAAAATCATGGTGGCATTTATCTTGATAGTGATGTAGAAGTTTTTAAAAGCCTAAATAAATTTTTAGAACATAGTGCATTTAGTGGTTTTGAAAATTTTAGAGGTCATTTATCGCCAATAACCGCTATTATGGGTTCTGAAAAAGATGGAGTATGGGTTAGTAATTTACTTCAAGAATATGAGCATAAAAATTTTATTGGTAGTGATAATCAAATGGATTTAACTACTAATACTAAAACTATTACTGCTCAATTAATTAATGAGTATAACATTAAAATTAATGATAGCTATCAAGTGGTTGGAGATGATATTCATATCTACCCTAGTGATTATTTTTGCAATAATTCTAAAAATAGCTACTCTTTACATCATTTTAATGGTAGTTGGATTCCTAAAAAGCGTAAAATTTTATCTAAAATTAAAAGGTTTTTATTATCTTTAGTTGATAAATAGTTTAGTTGATTATTTCATATGTAAGAAAAATAAAATCTAATTTTTAAATGTGTTAAACTTACCAACTTAAATAAAAAAATCAGAGGATTACATGAGTGATAATGCATTAAAAAAACTAACTCCACAAATGATAACAGATGAGTATCTACATGGGAGAAATGGTAGGAATTTAACGGTAGATGCTGATTATTACATGAAAACAGCAGGAAGATTTGCTAGCCCAAGTCAAATTAAAATACTTGATGTATTTTTTAATCATTGGATGCATAAAGATTCTACAAATATTCCAGCTGGAGAATATACTAAAGAGCAAATGCAAAAAATACTAAAATTAGAAAATATCCCAGAAAACTCTCACAAATTTCATCAAGCGATGTATGCAGATAATAAAGATGATAGAATTGAAAGGGCATATATTTGGGGGACTACATCTATAAAAATATCAAATAATGCTAGATTTGTTATTGAGCCAAATGGCAATCGCTATCTTAAAAATTTTGCTTTAGTTCCCATGGAAGAGAATTTTGATTTTCAAGGTAATTGGTTAAGTAATATAGCAAATCAGCTTTTTTTACAAAATGCAGTTGACCCTAACAATCAAGGTAAAACAGTATTCATAAAATTTTATAATGGTAACATAAAGCTTCATGATTTTACCTATCAAGATTATATAAAATCTCAATCAAAATATAAGCATCAAACTTTGCCTTTAGAAAAAATTAATCCAATTGAAATTAAACAGTTTTTAGATAGCTTAAGCTCAATAACACATACCAAAACATCAAGTAACGAAATAAATAAACCAATTCCTTTGCTTGTAGATGAAAAAGATGAAAGTTATCAATATATAAAATCTAAATTAGCATTAAACTCTGAGTTCAATCAATTAGATATGCAAAATCAAGATAAATTAGTTAGGCAAGAGATAGAAAATCATAATAAAGAAATTTTTGCCCAAGCTAAAGAGCAAGCCATGGAATTGATGAAAAATCAACAAAGCCAAATTCAGTCAAGAACATTATGAACATAAACTCTAATTTATTCTACATAAAAAAATATAAATATCGCTTAAGTTTTATTGCTATTTTTATCCTAATAGTTTTAGGTTTGTATATTTATGCATATACATTAGCTCAAAAAAATAGAAATGGATACTGTTTTAAACAGCAACGTTATGTATCAAAACAAGAAATTATTGATAAAATGATAGCTTATAGTTTAACTAAAGA
>JBJOQB010000023.1:0-3931 GCA_046050125.1 Pseudomonadota bacterium | reverse complement strand
ACTTAAACCCAATAGAGAAAAAATGGTCTCAAATAAAATCTATCAGACGAAAAGAAAATTGCACCATTGATGATTTATTTTGTAATTATCATTTGTGACATAAAACTAGAATTTAGCTATATGATTAAAACTTCAACTAAACCAACAAAGCTTACTCAAAAAGAAAAAGAGGCAACATTTACAGTTGCATTTGGCAATACAGAAAAAATACTAAAAAAATTGTCTTCTAGCCAACTAACTAAAGGGGAGAGGATTATTTACACAGCTGGATTACTAAAACAATTCACACCACAATAAATACCTGAAAATATTTTCATTTCAGATAAGCAAGCCTTAGTATTTGCTACAGCACATCGTAATGACCTACACCAACCATTATCTGAACTTTTTATTCAAGGGTTTGATAAGGAAAAACATCATCAATTATCTGATGTAAATACTATTTTAACTAATCATAAAGATAATTTAGATGGTACAGCACAAAAATTGGTTTCATATAAAGATAAAATTCTTTCTGGTAAAATTAATTTAAGTGATTTACAGCAATTTGATAAATTACCATCTTTAAGCTCAAAGACGAAACAAGCTGATGATTTTGATGTTATACATGCTCATCATGAAAGAAACGATATTGGTACTGAAGAAGGTGATTTTTTAGTTATAGAAAAGTCTGATATTAAAATGTAATCTAATTTCCACTGATAAAATCACTATAATAATCTTGTATACATTTAGTTGTGATATTTAAAATTGATATAACTTTATTATAGTGCATACGTGTAGGTCCAATTACACCAAGCGTACCAATAAAATTATTTTTATTATTACATGGTGCTGTTACCATAGAAATGTTTGGCATAATATTTGGTATATTACTATGCATTAAGGAATTTATTTCATTCTCTCCACCAATAAAAATATGCACACCATGAGCATGACTAAGCTCTTGTAAAAATTCTAAAATTTCCTGCTTTTTATCAAACATATTAAATAATTGTTTTAATTCTTGCATATTTTTAGCCAAATCGCTGGCAATTAGTTGCCCTTCGCCTGTAATAAGCAAATTATTAATCTGGCTTAGCTTCTGATTAATTAGAATTGTAGCTTGGGTTAATTCTAAAATATGTGTTTGAATGCTATTTATATCTTTAGTTAGCCTTGTGTGAATAGTTGATATAGTCAAACCACGGCAATAATTATTGATAAATTGCATAGTTTCACTTAGTTGCTCGTTGCTGTACTCAACTTTTGTGCTAAAAATATGATTTTGAATTTCGCCATGAGTACTCACAAAAATAACAAGAATTTTATGGCTACTTAGTTTGATTAATTCTACTTGCTGTAATATTTCATCTTGATATGGGGTATGTACCACGCAAGCATATGATGTAAGTTCTGCAATTGATTTACTAGCATAAGTTAAAGCTTGTTTAGGGCTTAAATTTTGCTGTTTAACTTGTTGCATAACATCATTTGTGATTATGGATAAATCTTGTTTTGATGTTGAATTAGAGTAATGCTCTTGATTTTCTTGATTATCTAAATTTACTAATAATGAATCTACAAATAGGCGATAACCTTTAGCTGTAGGAACTTTCCCACCTGAAGTATGCCTACTGGTAACAAGTCCTAAATCTTCAAGTTCTGCCATAATATTACGGATAGTGGCAGATGAAATATCAAGCCCTGTATGCTCTACCAATGCTTTTGATGCCAATGGTTGCCCATCAGCAATAAAGCGTTCTATTAATGTTTTTAGCAGATACTCGGAGCGAATAGGTAAAGACATACAGGTATAGGTATATATTCAAAAGTTTATAATTTTTCTTCTACCTGCTTTTCTTTATCTTTTTTAGATTTAGCTGGTGCTGATTCTGAGTTTTTAGCACTTTTTGAACCATCTTCTTTATTGCCTACTATGCCTACAACAACTCTAACCTTATGCTCAATTTCTTGGGCTAATTCTGGGTTTTGGCGTAAGTATTCTCTAGAATTATCCTTACCTTGTCCGATTTTATCGCCGTTGTAGCTATACCATGCACCTGCTTTATCTACAATACCATGCTCTACGCCAAGGTCAATTACTTCACCTAACCTTGAAATACCTTCGCCATATAAAATATCAAATAGTACTTCTTTAAATGGTGGAGCTACTTTATTTTTTACAACTTTTACTTTTGTTTCAGAACCAATAACCTCATCGCCTTTGCGAATTGAACCAC
Organism: Pseudomonadota bacterium; assembly: GCA_046050125.1. Taxonomy (GTDB): domain Bacteria; phylum Pseudomonadota; class Gammaproteobacteria; order Burkholderiales; family Burkholderiaceae; genus JAHFQJ01. The sequence continues at coordinate 1,709 of JBJOQB010000023.1, read as the reverse complement.
TACGACGAATATCTAAACGTACTGATGAGTAAAATTTTAAAGCATTACCACCTGTTGTTGTTTCAGGACTGCCAAACATTACACCAATTTTCATACGAATTTGGTTAATGAAAACCACCAAGCAGTTTGTACGGTTTATGCTTCCTGCCAATTTACGTAATGCTTGGCTCATTAAACGAGCCTGTAACCCAGGTAAACTATCGCCCATTTCTCCTTCAAGTTCGGCTTTTGGTACTAAAGCAGCTACTGAGTCAATAATAATTAAATCAATTGAACCTGAACGCACTAACGCATCAGTAATTTCTAAGGCTTGTTCGCCTGTATCAGGTTGTGATATTAGTAATTCGCCAACATTTACGCCTAATTTTTCAGCATATCTTACATCTAGAGCATGTTCTGCATCGATAAACGCACACACACCACCAATTTTTTGCATTTCTGCGACTACATGTAAGGTTAATGTTGTTTTACCTGATGATTCAGGTCCATATATTTCAACAATACGCCCACGTGGTAAACCACCTAAACCAAGTGCTATATCTAAGCCTAATGAACCTGTAGATACTGTTTGAATATCTTTTTCAATTTCATTATTGCCTAAACGCATAATTGAACCTTTACCAAATTGCTTTTCAATTTGACTTAGGGCTGCAGCTAAAGCTTTTTGCTTATTTTCTGGTAAATTTGTATTATCCATTATTAATCCTGCTTACTTGGTTAGTATTGTTGAAAGTCGTTAAAAATCATTATAACATAATAAAATTATGCAACGTTTAAATTTGTTGTTTTAATAGTAGCATCTGTTATTATGTCTTTTTCTGATAATTTTGCAAAATCTATATTATGCTTATCAATTGCACTGCAAATACCAATTTCGAGGTTAGCTAAGTCTTGTACTGTGTCATTTATACTACCCGACAATACAAAAATTGGTATTTCTTTTGAGTAATCCAACATTTGTTGTTTTGCTATCAGTGTTTTTGGGCTAGATACTAAATTTGCTACATCATGTAAAATTCCAATTGATTGTATGCCATTTCTATGTGCATTTAATGCAAATTCAGGGTCTGTTGGTCTATCTCCTGAATAAACAAAAATTTTACCTTGTTTCTCGCTGTCATTCTCCAAATCCATACCAAACATTTTTTGCATTCCCGACACCAAGTATGGATAATGCGGTTTTGCAGAATTGATAGTGCCATAATTTATACCATATATATGATTCTGTGGCACAACTTTTGTAATTATTTTTGCTACTTTATCCAAATTCTTTTGGGTATTATTGCTTATTACGCTAAAATCTATGCTTGCTTGCGTTGGATTTCTTAAATTTACGAATGTATTAAGCTTTGCAATACCTGCCAAAATTCCCGAATGTAATTTTATTTCTTTGGCATAAATTTCATTTGATTTAGTAAAAATTAAGCTTGTACTTTTTTTATCTGTAGGGTTTAGATATTCCTGCAATTTCGCATTTTGTGAAAAGGGCTGTTGTTGGCTTTCAAAGCCTGCTCTCACTTGTTCTACATTTCTTTGTGGCGTATTACTAAGCACCATGCCTTTAAAATCACAATTTGATAGTTTTTTATTTGCATAGCTGTCTATTTTAATTAGGCTTGTCCATATATTGGTAAATATGTTTGTACCAGCATAATTTTTATCATATAACCTGCGTGGCAATGGAGCATGTAAACTCTGTGATTTATCAA
>JBJOQB010000022.1:0-19284 GCA_046050125.1 Pseudomonadota bacterium | reverse complement strand
GCACACACAATAAGTATAGAGCAAGATAATAGCAATACTCGGCATAATATAGGTAGATTTACTCGCAAAACTAAGATTGTATCTCGTTCAGAACAAATGGTAGAACTAAGCATGAAGTTATGGGTTAACATTAATAAACCTGATGAATTTAACAAATTGCAGACTATCTTATGCTCAGCTCTCCTTAAATAACACTCTCGGAAAATTAATCAAGATGTTTTAAAAGATAGGAGTACATAGGATAAAAACCACTGCATACCTTATTCAGCACAAATTTGCTATAATCTTTAATATATAAATAATTGATTATAAATATTATGGCAAAGTCTCTTCCACCAAAACTTAATACTGAAGAAATTCAAAAAATGAGAGTAGCTGGCAAATTAGCATCTCAAGTACTGGATTATATAACACCTTATGTACAAGCAGGCATATCTACTTTTGAATTAGACCAGTTATGCCATAATTACATAGTAAATGTACAAAATGCAATTCCAGCTCCATTAAATTACAGACCTTCGCCAAGTTATAGTCCGTATCCTTACTCTATATGTACATCAGTAAATGAAGTAATTTGTCATGGTATACCAAGCAAAAGCCAAGTTCTAAAATCAGGCGATATAATTAATATTGATGTTACTGTCATCAAAGATGGTTATCATGGTGATACAAGTAGAATGTTCATGATTGGAGAACCTAACCAAATTAGTGAAAAAGCTAAAAAGCTATGTAAGGTTACATATGAATCTATGTGGAAAGGCATAGAACAAGTTGCTCCTGGGGCATATTTAGGCGATATTGGGCATGCAATTCAAAAATATGCTCAAAGCTTTGGATACAGTGTTGTGGAAGATTACTGTGGTCATGGAATTGGTTTAATTTTTCATACTGAACCACAGGTAATGCATGTTGGAACACCAAAAACTGGTATGCAATTGTTTGAAGGAATGGCATTTACTATTGAACCCATGATTAATGTAGGGACAAAATTAAGTAAAGTAATGGCTGATGGTTGGACAGTTAAAACCAAGGATAGTAGCCTTTCAGCACAATTTGAACATACAATTTTAGTTACTAGTAATGGCTATGAAATATTAACCAAATCTGAGGGTACCCCCCTACCTCCTGATTTTATTGTACAATAAAATTAACCAAATAAAGGTATAAATAAAAGAGAGGCTTATATGGATTTTATTAATAATATTAAAAGTGCAATTCCAGACTATGCTAAAGATATTAGGCTAAATTTAGATAGCGTAATTGCTCGCTCTCCGCTAGAACAAAATGTTGCTTTGGGTTGTACTGTAGCAGCAGCATTTGCAAGTAAAAGTAAACTACTTTTAAATGCTATCAAAACAAGTGGAGCTTTAGATGCAACATATCTACAAGCAGCATTAACTGCAGCTAGCTTAATGGCAATGAATAATACATGGTATCCATATGTTGAAATGACAAATGATTCTGAATTAAAAAGTATAGCGGCGGGATTACGCATGAATGCATATGCAACACATGGTGGGATAGATAAAAATCATTTTGAAATGTTTACACTCGCAGCATCAATTGTTGGAAAATGTCATTTTTGTGTAGAGTCCCACTATAAAATGCTAAAATCAGCAGGAATTAGTGTTGGAGAACTAAAAGAAGTAGGTAAAATTGCAGCAACAGTGGTTGCAGTAGCAAATATACTTGAAGCCGAATCAGTATAATCATCTGTAAAAGCTATGCTATATATCTAGTATAGCTATAGCTTTTATATAACTAAAATTAATCATCTAAATTAATATAATAATTTGCAATTTTTCTACCGATACTATTAATTTCTCTAGTACTAAAAACGGTCAAATTGCTTAGTTTATCTTGAAATTCTTTTAGTTGATTTTGTGCATGTTGTTTTGCGTAGTTTATACTATCTATATATTGGGATTTTTCATTTAATATTGCTTGTTTATACTTACTATCTTGATTTGATTTTTTATCATTATATTCTTGTGTAATATCCTCCAATGATTTTTTTAATTCTTGCAATTTTTTTATAGATGTATCAATATCACTAATGCTTAAATTTAATATCCCAGCCTGTTTTGCAATTGGAATTAAAGGAACCATTTTTATCCTTATTTCTTGCTCCTTTTGATTTTTTTCCTTGGAAAATTCAGATACATTTTTTATATATATTGATTTTACTGCTTCCTTCCGAGCTTCATAGCTTCTTGTTATATTTGCAACATCATTTCTAAAGCTACTCTCAATATCAGTTAATTTTGTAGTAATAATATTATCAAATATACTTGCTGAATTTACTGAGCCTTTATCATTTTGCGTATCATCAAAACTATATCTAGCAGCATTATCTAATAGAGGGGCAATTGATGCAGAGTCTATATCATCTTCGTCATCACTTTCATCATCTAATCCAATTTCTTTTACTTTTATAGATGGAGCTTTTTCTAATCCCTTAAAAATTGAGTTATCTGGTTTAAAATCTTCAATGGTACTAGATTTAGGTGTTACATTATCAGAAAAACTATCTATAATATTATTCTTATTACGACTATCTTTTTCTACTAAATTTAAATCAGCTGGCGAAATATCAATATCATTTTTGTTCATAATGCCAACTATATCAACATTAGACCGCAATAATTTTGCTTTTTCAATTATCTCATTATTAATCTCATAATAAGATATTTTTGATTTATCAAGCGGTAATTGGCTATTATTAGTGTAAGGATTATTTGAGTTATCAGGTCTGAGCTTTTTTGATAAATAGTTTTCTAGCTCTTCCTTCGTTTCAAATCTTTGAAATTTATCCTCATTCTCTTCATCAGGCACACTACCATGAAATACAGTTATACTCTTATTTCCAGCTACAGCAATAATTGAGCTATGATTATATTCAATATCTTGTGGATTAGCTGATTTAGCTAAATCTATTTTTTTAACTAAGGGAGTAGTTTTATTTAAGGTGCTTAATTGTCTAAATATAGATTCTTGATTTGAATTATCTGATATATTTGCTTCTGCATATTTTGAAGATAATTCCTGAATGCAAATGTCTCGATGTTGACAAATATCATTTACAGCTTCATTTTCTGCATATTCTTGACTTGGAATAAATGATGAATTTAATAAAGAATTCAATATATTTATATTTGCTTTTTGTAGACTACTCGTACTACCTTGCTTCAGCTTACATAATAAATAATTATCAGAGCTACTAATGCTAGTAGTACTGTTTAATTTTAGTATAGATAATTTTGGTGATAATGATGAATATATAGCATATAAATTTTCTTTATTTATATTATCTAGTTTAAAGTCTTGTTCATCTGCAAATGGTTTTTCTACATCTAAAATATGCATAAAGTCATTCATTATCCCTTGTATAGCATACCTTGCTCCATTATCATATGGACTTTTTTGATTTGCATTTAAAATAGCACTGATCAAAACATCAGGTATTGCAATACCACTATTTGTAAATTCCTCAATATATTCCTTTAAAATTTTTTTTAATGCCGTTTGATTTACAACCTCGCTTAATTTATTTAGTAAATCAGCCAAATTTATTGGTAAATTAGAATTTTTTGCATTATATTTAACAACTTGGGTATGTAAACTATACAATCCCCTAAATAATAAATTTTGATTATTTGAAAATATCCTATCGCCTTTTGCTGTTTCTTTACCTAACATTGCTGTACTAAAAAAATTATCTATTTTTCCTGTTTTATCCAAGAAATATAAAATTTGCTCTAAACAAAATAATGATTTGTTTGGGTTATTTTCAAAATCTGCTAATGTATGTTTACCCCTTGCAATTCCTGATTTATTATAACGAGTAAAAGGCATAGATGTTTTATCGTATACTTGACCTAAGTAAACAGCAATCTTTTTGCGATATTTATTTATATCACTACTTTTTAAATCATATTTATATACGTTTCTTCCCAAATTCATATTTGGTACTTTTCTTGAAATTGTATCAAAAGCATTTTCACAAGATTCATCAATAAAATTTCCTCGATAACCTCGAGATGAGAGTAGTATATTACTTTTACCTTGTGTATTATTACCATAAATTTTTTGGTGGTCATTAACAATACATAAGAAATTTACCAGATTTTCAATCTCAAATGACTGAAGCTTTCCTTGATGTAATGATTTATAAGATAAATTTTCTTTAATAAACGAAGTAAATGCATTACTAAAATCCAACTGTACATCTTTGCGATTAAAGTAATCATCTAGTTGACTAGCTGTTTTACCCTGATTATTAACTAAAGTGGCACATATTGTATCTATTAATTCTTGAATAAATATTGAGCCTAGTCCTTCTTTTTTATCAATTAATAATTCAGCAACTTCCCTAAGATTACTAGAAATAATTTTTTTAATTTCCTCATGATTTAAGCGATTATTAATAGTTGGGTTTTGATTATATAAAGATTTACATAGTTGAATAGATATATAATACAATGTTCGGTAAGATTCTAAACTACTTTTTTGAGAGCCTACCCCAGAGTACATTTTTGATATTTTACTATGCCTATTAGCATTTGGTGGCAAATTCAGAATTTCATCAACTTTATTTGATATTACTGCTTTACTATCTTTACTTAGCTTTTCCCAGTCTAAATCCAAAGGGCTAATATTAACTTCATTTAAAGTATTTATTCTAGAGCTGGGCTTACTGCCAAGTATACTGACCATAATAGTGCCTTTAAAATCAAAGATTTATAATATATTTCATAATTTATTAATGAATTATAGTAAAAGATTAAGCACTATTCAAGAAAAACATTTAATGAATTAGTAGGTAATATACCTAAAAACCAATGTATATATAAGCTATATGCTACTTATAAAAAGCTTATAAGCAAAAAGCATAAACAAAATACCAATATATAAATTCCCAATATAATTTAGAACAATATGTTTTTTGAAATAAACAGCAAGATACTTACCTGTAAAAATTATTATAGTTAAGTAGCAAAAACTAATAAATTGTAAAGTAATGCCCAAAACTGTAAATGGTTTCCATATTTGTACAGATGGATTAATAAACTGTACAAAAAATGCTAGAAAAAATAAAATAGCTTTAGGATTAATTAGGCTAATATATAAAGCTGAACGGAAATAACTAGATTTATAAGTTGTCATTTCAGTTTCAGTATTAGATATAGATTTTTGACTAGATATATTTTGATATTTAGATTTTTTATAAGATATAAAAACACCTATTATCATTTGCAGACCTAAATAACCTAAATAAAATCCGCCTGCGAATTTAAATAATTCAAATAAAATAGGATTTGATTTTAGAACAGAGGCAGCACCTAATGCAGTAATTAGCATAATTATTGAGTCTCCTAGAAAAATTCCAAGAGCAGCCTTATAACCTGCTTTTACTCCAGATTTACCAGCCAAAGACAAAACATACATTGAATTTGGACCTGGTAACAAAATTATTGCAATGGTTGCAATAATAAAATTGTAATAATTAATTACACCTAAACTTTCAAACATGACATTTTACTAAGCTGTTACACTAGCTTTAGTATGCATTAAACTAACAAATTTATCAAATAAATCAGCTAAATCATGTGGACCTGGAGATGCCTCTGGGTGCCCTTGAAATCCAAAAGCAGGTAGCGTTTTGTGTGCGATACCTTGCAAAGAACCATCAAATAATGATTTATGTGTAGGAATTATATCATCTGGTAGTGTATCTTCATCTACTGCAAATCCATGATTTTGTGATGTTATTACAACTTTAGAAGTCAATAAATCCTGTACAGGGTGGTTAGCACCATGATGCCCAAACTTCATTTTGATTGTATTAGCACCACAGGCTAATGCAAGTATTTGATGACCAAGGCAGATACCAAATACTGGTATTTGATTACTTAAAACTTTTTTTATAGCCTCAATTGCATAAGTACAAGCTGATGGGTCGCCTGGTCCATTTGATAAAAATACACCGTCTGGATTTAATGCACATACTTGCTCAAAGCTTGTTTGAGCTGGAACAACAGTAAGTTTACAACCACGTTGAGCTAGCATTCTTAAAATATTTTGTTTAACGCCAAAATCATAAGCTACTACATGGAATTCTTTTTTAGAATCAGATTTTAATTGAATATCTTTATATCCATGCTCTAAATCCCATTCGCCTTGTTTCCAAGAGTATGCTTGCGTTGTACAAACTTCTTTAGCTAAATCTAGATTATTCAAACCAGCAAATCCACGTGCTTTTTCTAAAGAAATTTCATCAACATTAGAACCTGTAACGATAGCACCATTTTGTGAGCCTGTTGTTCGTAGTATTCTTGTTAATTTTCTTGTATCTATTCCTGCAATTGCAATAATATTATTATTTTTAAGGTATTCTGTTAAGCTTTGATTAGCTCTAAAATTTGAATGTAAAACGGGTAAATTTTTTACGATAAGACCAGCAGCATAAACTTTGTTTGCTTCTATATCTTCTAAATTTACACCTGTATTCCCAATATGTGGGTAAGTAAGAGTAACAATTTGTTGATTATAGCTAGGGTCGGTTAAAATTTCTTGATATCCTGTTAATGCTGTATTGAAAACAACTTCGCCAACGGTATGACCTAAGGCTCCTATAGCATAACCATGAAATAAGGTACCATCTGCTAAGGCTAATGTTGCTAAAGGATAATTTGGTAACACAGGCTACTCCTCTCGTATTTTAACCCCATAATTGTAACATAATTCAGCGTATTATTCAAACCAAATATAGCTTAACATGTAAAATTATAATCAATAATATGTAAATAACTAAAACTTTATAAAATAATTTAATCAATTGAGTTGATTGAATTGAGATTTAACTTGATAAGTGCAATAATAGAAATTATTTTTATTTATATAATCTAATAATATGTTTATATGTTTACTAGTGATAAGCTATCTAATCGGAAATTTATCATTTGGCTTAATTAGTGCAAAATTATTCAAATTACAAGACCCACGCACATTTGGCTCAAAAAATATTGGGGCAACGAATATATTACGTTCGGGTAATAAAAAAGCTGCTATTTTTACTCTTTTAGGAGATTTATTGAAAGGGTGTTTGGCGGTTGGAATAGCTGTTTATTTTCAAAAATCATTTGGATTAACGCAAGAAATAATAGTTTATAGTGGATTATGTGTTTTTTTAGGGCACGTTTACCCAATTTTTTTAAAATTTAAAGGTGGTAAGGGCGTTGCAACGATTGCTGGTGCATTATTGGTAATTAGCCCAATTATTGGATTTACTGCTTTATCTTCTTGGTTGATTAGTGCTTTTTTGTTTAGATATTCTTCTTTATCAGCAATAATTGCGTCGTTATTTACCATAATATGCTCTGCAATTATATATAGATTTAATAGTGAATTTTATACTATTTTACTTATGGTTATTATTTTATTATATAAACATAAAACTAATATAATTAATTTGATTAATAAACAAGAGCCAAAAATTGGTAAGAAATAAATATAATATAATGAGAGTGTAACCTTACTAGTAAATTAATTTACAAGATATTTAAACTAACATATAAATACTAGTCTAACTAATCTGTCAATGTTGAATTATCATCTTTATCTTCAGGTATATTCCCATCATATATGTCATATTTTCTTTTTTGAAGATATGCATTTTTGACAAAGTTATATTTATCAAGTGCTAATTCATCTACACTATTTGTTACATCTAGTAGGTTAGCCCTTAGCCTAACAATATTCACACTGTTGTATACTATTCTTTCTAAATCTTTATGCATTAAAGCACTAGGGCTTAGGGTTGTATTTAGAGCTGTCCCAAATGTATCTCGTAATGTGCTTGGTCCGAGAATTGGTAAAACTATATAAGGACCATCTGGTATGCCCCAGTAACCCATTGTTTGCCCAAAATCTTCTTTATGTCTTAGAATGCCAGCTTTGCTAGCAATATCTATTGTTCCACCAAGTCCTAAAACTGTGTTTATGGCAACCCTCATAGTATCTTCAGCAACACCTTGAGGCTTTAATTGTAGAACATTATTTGCAATAGAATAAACATCTTCAATATTATTATAAATATTACTTATAGCGCTTTTAAGTGGTGCAGGAGTATAATTATTGTATCCTGTAGCAACAGGTTTTAAAAAGTACTCATCAACTTTTTCATTAAATCCGAATACCTTTCTATTTACACCTTCTATATGGTCAACTGTAGCACATGCACTTAACATTAAACATGAAGCTATTATTGAAATTACTTTCAGTGTTTTAAATTTATTTTCAGAATTATTAGAAATATTATTATTCATAATTATTTATTAGATTGATTTATACTTTTATGATATTTTAAATTTTATATTACTTTTCTTTGCCCATATCTTGAGCTTTGCTATATAAAAATTTACCAATCAAATCTTCTAACACAATAGCAGATTGTGTTTGCTCTATTATATCGCCATTTTTTAGGATTTCTGTATCTGCTCCTGCATCAATTCCAACATATTGGTCTCCAAGTAAGCCACTTGTAACAATTTTTAGCTGGCTATCTTTAGGAAATTTGTAAGATTGGTCTAAAGTCAAACCAACCTGTGCTTGAAATACTTTATCATTAAATATAATTTTACTAACTCTTCCAACAATTACTCCAGCACTTTTAACTGAAGCACCAACTTTTAAAGTGCCAATGTTGTCAAAACGGGCTATAATTGAATAACCATTTTTATTATTTTGACTTATATGGCTTACTTTTAGTGCAAAAAATAGTAAAGATATTACTCCACAACAAACAAATAAACCTACTAAAAAATCAATACCATATGCGTGTTTTTTTTCCATATTCTCTCTATTTACTTTTATTCTGTACTACTATTTATTCGCCAAACATTTTCTGCCTATGCTCTCGTCTTTCTTGAGCTTCAAGAGAAAGGTTTGCTGTTGGTCTTGCAATTAAACGCTGTACTCCAATTGGCTCACCTGTTTCATCACACCAACCATAGCTACCATCTTCTATTTTTGCTAATGATTGTTCTATTTTTCTTAGTAACTTACGCTCTCTATCTCTAGTACGTAATTCTAATGCATGTTCTTCTTCTATGCTAGCTCTATCTACTGGGTCTGGAGCAAATACGGTCTCTCTTAAATTTTCTGTAGTTTGGTTAGCATATTTTAGAATATCATCTCTTAATGTTTCTAACCTATTCCTAAAAAAATCTAACTGAGCTTGATTCATATAATCACTCTCATTCATTTTTAATATTTGTTCTTCAGTTAGAATTTTTGTTGTTGCCATAATTTTATCCCTGATAATAGTTTTTCTTTACTTTGGAGTTTAGAGCATTAAATTTTAGAATTCATATGCTTTTTTATTTTAGCTAGAATTCCATCTATAGACTTTCTATAATTACATATGCGACTGCATACTGTCTTTCGTCAGATAAGCTAACATGACATATATAATTATTTTTTTGTATATAGTTTAGCATATTATTACTAAATGTAAATTCTGGAGAGCCTAAACCGTTTTTATGTGGTAGAATCTGTATATCATGCCATGTTACTATATCTCTAAAGCCTATTTTTAGTGCTTTTGCAAATGCTTCTTTTGCTGCAAATCTTTTTGCTATAAACGATACATTTTTCTTTCTTTGTTGCCAAAGCTGGTACTCTTGCAAACCTAGAACTTTACTTGCAAATCTTAGATTATTAGTAATTGCTTGTTCTATGCGCTTAATTTCAATTATATCTGTACCAATTCCAATAATTTTTGACATTTTAGTATTTAATTGACATTTTATTATCTTATTTATTTTAAATATGTATCATATATAACGTCTAATTTTAATTTTTCAACAACATCACATAAATTTTAAACTATGTGTAATATGTTTATGATAGACCATCTTCGCCATAATGTTTTCTTAAATATTTTAAACGAGCAGTATTTATAATTGATTTCATTTCTCTAATTGCATTTTGCCAACCTACAAAAACTGCATGTGCAACAATTGCATGCCCAATGTTTAGTTCTTGAATTTCATCAATACTAGCTATTAACTGTACATTTGTATAATGTAATCCATGTCCTGCATTTACTCTAATATTATGCTTGTGAGCAAATTTAGATGCTTCTAAAATACGTTTAAATGCATGCTCTTGGTTTTTGCCGTTTGTACATTCAGCATATTCGCCTGTATGAATTTCAATTGCTTTTACACCTAAATCGATTGCTTTTTCAATTTGAGCTATAGTTGGGTCAATAAATATTGATACCTCAATTGAATTTTCAGTTAACTGACAAATAGCATCTTTAATTGAATCTGAATTTTTTCTTACATCTAAACCGCCCTCTGTTGTTAGCTCTTGCCTTTTTTCTGGAACTAAACATACATTGTATGGCTGTGCATTACATGCTATATCTAACATTTCTTGAGTAACGGCACATTCTAAATTCATTTTAGTTTTTAGAACAGATTTAATTTTGGCTAAATCTTCATCTCTTATATGCCTTCTATCTTCTCTTAAGTGTAAAGTAATTAGGTCAGCACCTGCTTGCTCTGCTAAAACTGCTGCTGTTACAGGGTCTGGATATGTTGTACCTCTTACATTGCGTAATGTAGCAATGTGGTCAATATTTACACCTAATATCATATCTGTGTTATGACTAGCAAACATATAGAAAGCTCCTAAATTTTATTATTAATATGTATTTTAATATGTAATAATTTCTATATTATTATCTGTATTATTTGTAAAAAGCAAACGTGCTTTTTGTCTTGAGAAAACACCATTTTCTATTACGCCAACAATTTCATTTATTTGTTGTTCGGTTTTTTGTGGCTCATTAATCTCTAATCCGCTTATATCAAGTATATGGCATGCATTATCGGTTAAATAAATGCTGTTATCTAACTTATTACTTCTTAATTTAATGCCTATATTTGGGTATAAATCATTCAGTTTTTTTATAACAAGCGGGTAAGCACTTGGAATAACCTCTACAGGTAATGGAAATTTGCCTAAAATATTAACTATTTTGCTATTGTCAGCTATGCAAAAAAATTGTTTTGCCATGCTTGCAATAATTTTTTCTTGAGTTAATGCACCGCCACCACCTTTTATCATATTACCATATGCATCAATTTCATCTGCACCATCTATATATATATCAATTTCTTGAATTTCATCAGTATGAATAACATTAATATTATTTTCTTTGAGTAAATTATAAGTGGCATAACTACTAGATAACATGCCCTTAAATCTATCGGCATATGGCTTTAATAAATATATCAATTCATTAACTGTACTACCTGTACCCATACCAATTATTGCATTTTGAGGTAAAATTTCTAGTAATTTTTCTAGTGCAACTTTTGCAATTTTTTGTTTAATATTTTGCATGATTATACTTTTAATCTATTTTTGTATTTTTTATCAATATTATAAATCTTTAGCGTTTAGTAAAAATACTTGGTCTTCTCCTACACTAACGGGTAACCAAGTTGGGCTAAGCTTAGGGAAGGCTTGTAATAAGTTTTCGTACTCATTACCAATTTCTATTACTAAAATCCCTGTAGGCTTTAAATACTGCTTAGCTTTACCAATAATTTCTCTTACGATATCCATTCCGTCATCGCCACCATGTAGTGCTATGCTTGGCTCTTGTTGGTATTCTCTTGGTAGGCTTTGCATAGAATTTGCATTAACATAAGGAGGATTGCTAATTATTATATCGTACTGATGAAAATGTTCTTTGCCTAATCCTTCATATACATTGCTTTTATATAACTTTATACGTTCTTTAAGGTTAAACTTTTCAATGTTAATTTTTGCCACATCTATAGCATCATCACTAATATCAACTGCATCTACAGTAGAATCTACAAACACATGGCTTGCAATAATCGGCAAACATGCACTTCCTGTACATAAATCAAGTATTCTAGTTGGTTCTTGTTTTAAAAATGGTAATAAACCATCATTGACTAGTAATTCTCCAATAAAACTGCGAGGAACTATTACTCTTTCATCTATATAAAAATCTAAACCATGAAATGGAGCTTTTTTAATTAAATATGCTAAGGGTTTTCTGGTATAGCATCTGTCCATAATCAATTCAAGAATATCTTCTTTTTCTTTTTCAAGTAAACGAGCTTGTTTAAACTCTTTATAATCTTCAAAATTAAGATTTATACTGTGCATACAAATTTGTATACTTTCCTCAATAGCATTTTGATAACCATGCCCATAATACAATTCACTATGCGTTAGTAGGCTTGCCCCATATCTAACCATATCATTGATTGTCTGCATGCTATTAATTATAGTATTTTTATCTGTTACCATATATTTATTTTATATTTATGTAGCTAAATGATGTAAATATGCACCAACCAGCTAAATTGTGTTTTTACAAGGTTTATTATACTACATGAAGTTAGCTCAGCTTTCAACCTGTAGCTTAACTTGTGGCTAAATTAGAATATATGAATAATCATAATGAAGATGTTATAATACTTACTCTGCTTACAACACACATTTTAAATATGTTAGATATGAAATATAGTGAATATAATATTATACAATCAAACCAAAACGTTCATATTAAACATATTTTACAGTTGATATCAAGCAATAATTATCGCCATAAAAACAATCAAACTATTTTGGAAGGCATTCATTTAGTACAAGCTTGGTTTAATCAAGGTCTTTTACCGCAATATTGCATAATTAATGAAGAATCTATAAATATTTTTGAAGAAGATAGTTATATAAATACTCCTCAATCTAAAATTATTCAATATTTATTTAACAAACACTATAGAAAAATTTTAATTGTTAGTAAAAATATTTGGTCTAAATTAACTAATTTACCTTTTAATGATATGTTATGGATAATTGATACTAGCACTATTGTACAAGATATTAATAAAATTAATTTAAAATCAAGTGGAATTATCTTAGATAATATTCAAGATAGTGGGAATATGGGAAATATAATCCGTACAGCAGCAGCCACTAATTACAAATGGGTTTTAGCTATTGGTGGAGCTAGCATATGTTCGCCTAAAGTTTTAAGGGCGGGCATGGGAGGGCATATTTGCCTAGATATATTTCAAGTAAATTCTACTGAATTAGCCAATATACAAAAATTTCTTAATTCTACTAAAATATTTGTAACTAGCCCACATACACGGGCAAGTATATACAATATCGATTTACCTAAAGTGCATGCTTGGGTCATTGGAAATGAAGGAAACGGTGTTGATGAATCTTGGTTTGACACATCAACATCTAGCCATAATTTAAACATACAAAAAGTCTATATTCCACAAAATAATGCCATTGAATCATTAAATGCATCAACTGCTGCTGCGATTTGTATGTATGAGAATATGCGTAGAAACTATATAGCTAAATGATAATTATTTGTTCGCAGGCTCACGCTTCGTGGCATATTCGTTGTCCTAAAAATTTCTCCTAGCTGTACTATTTGTACTATCTTCGTTGCAATTTTAGCGTCTGCCTTTATGACAAGCAATTCTGATTTAGCTATAAAAAACTATAAACGGTAAATGATGACTATAATTTCTATTTTTTGCAAAGTAATTGATAATTTTGGGGATATTGGAGTATGTTGGAGATTAGCAAGAAATTTTTGCAATTATTTAGATAAAAATAATAAAGATAATCAATCAACTTCGAAACTTCATGACCATAAAAATTATCAAATTAATCTATATTTGGATAATATTCAGGCATTAAGTAAAATTACGCTTAACAGTTACATGGATGTTAAAAATATTAATGTTATTGAATGGAATAAAAAAAATAATGATGATATTCCATATGATAATTCAAATTATGTAATAAACGCATTTGCATGTAAATTGCCACAAACATATCAAAACACCATGCCTAGCGATATAGTTTGGGTACAACTTGATTACTTAGCAACCGAAGAATGGGCTGATGAGTACCATGGATTAAACGCTTTTATCAATAATCATAAAAGAATATTCTTTACTCAAGGGTTTACACATAAAACTGCTGGGCTAATTACACAAGATTTTGAAAAAATAGAGTTAATATCTGAAAATATCAATAATTTATATGCGAAATATGGTATCAAAAATGATACGAATAATAATAGTATAAAAATCTTCATTTTTTCATACATTAACTCTCAATTTATTCAAGGAATTGATACACTAAATAAGCTTGCTTCAAATATGAGCATAAATATTAATTTATACATGCCAACTAGCGTATTCACGTCATTTCAAGATTATATAAATAAATATAATATTACTGCATTTAAACATATAAATATTCATAGCTTAGAATTTTGCCCTCAACATAAATTTGATGAATTGCTACAGCTATTTGATATAGTATGGGTCAGGGGAGAGGATTCATTTGTAAGAGCTCAATTATCACAAATACCCATGATATGGCAAGCATATATACAAGAAAATAATGCTCATTTAGACAAAGTTAATGGCTTCTTTAGTAACTATCTTCCATTCTTCACACATACACATCAGCAAATTATTAAAAATATGTGGTATGCAAGCAATTGTCATATTGATTTTACATCTCAAATTTGGCATGAATTTATTCATATGATAAATGATAAAGAATACTTACACAGTCTTGCAAAATGGCATGAATACATTTGCAACTTACCTAATTTAATTCATGAAATTATTCAATTAAAATAAAATATAGCAAAAACATTTACTATATAAAATATAGGTGTATAATTACATTTTTAGTGTATTTCAATAAAAAGGCAATATTAATATGACTATTAAATTCCGCTTTCCAATTATTATTATAGATGAAGATTTTCGTTCAGAAAATATTTCTGGCTCAGGTATTAGAGACCTAGCACAGGCAATCGAAGCGGAAGGAATAGAGGTACTTGGATTAACAAGTTTTGGAGATTTAACTTCATTTGCTCAACAAGCAAGCCGTGCTTCATGTTTTATATTATCGATTGATGATGAAGAATTAGCTGATTTAGATATTAATCCAAATAACAGTGCCGTACAAAATCTACGTGAATTCATACAAGCTGTACGTAAACGTAATTCTGATATTCCAATATTTTTATATGGAGAAACCAGAACATCGCAAAATATTCCAAACGATATTTTAAGAGAATTACATGGCTTTATTCACATGTTTGAAGATACTGCAGAATTTGTGGCGAGACATATTATACGTGAAGCAAAGGTTTACCTTGATAGCTTACCGCCCCCATTTTTTAAAGCGTTAGTTGATTATGCATACAATAGCTCTTACTCTTGGCATTGCCCTGGGCATTCTGGTGGGGTAGCATTTCTGAAAAGCCCTGTTGGACAATTATTTCATCAATTTTTTGGTGAAAATATGTTAAGAGCTGATGTATGCAATGCTGTAGACGAATTAGGGCAGTTATTAGACCATACAGGACCTGTTGCAGCAAGTGAAAGAAACGCAGCTCGCATTTTCAACTGTGACCATTTATTTTTTGTAACTAATGGCACATCTACATCTAACAAAATGGTATGGCATTCAACAGTTGCAGCAAATGATATTGTAGTAGTAGATAGAAATTGCCATAAGTCCATATTACATGCAATCATGATGACAGGAGCAATTCCGGTATTTTTAACACCTACTCGCAATCATTATGGCTTAATTGGTCCAATTCCAAAACATGCATTTCTACCTGAAAACATTCAAAAACAAATTGATGAACACCCATTTGCTAGCCAAGTAAAAAATAAAAAACCAAGGATTTTAACGATTACACAAAGTACCTACGATGGTGTTTTATATAATGTAGAAGATATAAAATCAATGCTTGGCTCTAGTATTGATACACTGCATTTTGACGAAGCATGGCTACCACATGCATCATTCCATGAATTTTATACTAATATGCATGCAATTGGCAAAGATAGAGAACCAAGCGAAGATGCAATAATATTCTCTACTCAATCAACACATAAATTACTAGCTGGTTTATCACAAGCATCGCAAATTTTAGTACAAAATGCTAAAAATCGTAATTTAGATACACATAGATTTAATGAAGCATATTTAATGCACACATCAACAAGCCCACAGTATGCAATTATTGCATCTTGCGATATTGCCGCTGCAATGATGGAACCTCCAGGTGGGCAAGCCTTAGTTGGAGAAAGCATTACTGAAGCTTTAAATTTCCGTAGAGCCATGCTCAAGATTGATAATGAATATGGGGATAATGATTGGTGGTTTAAAGTTTGGGGGCCTCAATCTAGCTTAAATAATGATGAATTAATGCAAAAAGATTGGTTAATTGATAAAAAAGATAATTGGCATGGTTTTGGAAACATCGCTGATGGCTTTAATATGTTAGACCCAATTAAGTCTACAATTATTACCCCTGGTTTAGATGTTGATGGGCATTTTGCAGAGACAGGTATACCAGCAGCTATTGTTACCAAGTACTTAGCAGAGCATGGAATTATTGTAGAAAAAACAGGTTTATACTCATTCTTTATCATGTTTACTATTGGTATTACTAAAGGTAGATGGAATAGCATGGTAACAGAATTACAGCAATTTAAAGATGATTATGATAGCAATCAACCATTATGGCGAGTTCTACCAAAATTTGTGAGCAAGTATCCACAATATGAAAAAATTGGCTTAGCTGATTTATGCCAGCGTATTCACTTAGCATATAAGCAAGCTGATATTGCTCGATTAACAACCGAAGTTTATGTATCAAATATGATTCCTGCAATGCGTCCATACGATGCATGGGCAAAACTAATGCATAATGAAGTTGAAAGAGTAAGTATTGATAAGCTTGAAGGGCGTATAACAGCTGTATTACTTACACCTTATCCACCTGGGATACCACTACTTATTCCAGGAGAAAGATTTAATAATTCAATTATTGAATACTTAAAATTTGCTCGCTCATTTAATCAAAATTACCCTGGTTTTGAAACAGATGTACATGGATTAGTAAATGTAGTTGAAAATGGAAAAATTGAATACTATATCGACTGTGTAATCTAAATATAAGAATAAATAATTAAGAAAACCAATGAAAAAAATTGTTATACTAATTTCAGGTACGGGTAGTAATATGCAAGCAATAGTGAATGCTTGCAATAATAGCAAGCTAGATGCAAAAGTTAGTGCTGTAATCAGCAATAGCCATAAAGCATTAGGTATAGAATGGGCAAATCAAAATAATATTTCAACCAATATTATCAATCATAAAGATTTTGAAACAAGAGAACTTTTTGATGAAGAGCTACTAAAATGTGTACAAAATTACAATCCAGATATAGTTGTTTTAGCTGGATTTATGCGTATTTTAACCCCTGTATTTATACAACCACTACTTGGTAAATTGATAAATATTCACCCATCTATATTGCCAAAATTTAAAGGATTGCATACTCATGCACGAGCAATTGAAGCAAATGAACAATTTCACGGTGCAAGTGTACACTTTGTAACACCTGAACTTGATGATGGACCAATTATTTTACAATTTGCCACACCAATATTTAAAAATGATACAGAACAATCATTAGCAAAAAGAGTGCTAAGTTTAGAGCATTCATTATATGTAGAAGCAATAAATATGCTAATTTCAGAGCAAATTACATTTGAAAATGTAAGTAAAAGTCAGATGTAAGGAAATTTAATATGCTAAGCTCAATTGCTATATCTTTTGTACTTGGAGTAATTCTAAACTTTGTAAGTTTATTTTTTGCCACAAAAGTTACTAAATTTGAAATTTATGCTCAACATATCGCAATAATTAGCGTTGTTTCAACTGCATTAAGATTTATTCCATATATCGGATTTTTGCTTTCAATGGCATCTATTTTTATTCTTATAAAAAGATTCTCAAATGGAAGTGATGTTTTATTTATGTTTGTAATTTCGTGTTTTATCAATGCAGTTATATCATTTGGATTAATATCTTCATTTATGAAGAATATGCATTAAATCAAAATTTATAAATAATATTGCAAAATAAAATATATTAAAGAGTATATATGAAACAATTCTTAAAAACCATAAAAGCTGTACTTTGGTCGTTTATTGGGATTAGAAAAAATAGTAATCATGAAGAAGATACTAAATTAAATCCTATTCATATAGTAATTGTGGCAATTATTCTCACGATATTATTTATTTATACCCTTTTAGCCATTGTCAGCCATGCAATTAAAGGGTAAAATACTGTTTTTAGAATAAATATTTATATATCTAAACAACTATTTTATTATCTTAATTCATAATTTAGGTGTTTACTTATTTTTATATAAAATTGGAGCTAGTATGTCAGCACAACATAACACTACACCGTATTATTTTGTACCTGGTCCATCTCGTTTCCCGCTAGTTGGTAGTATTGGTATGCTGTTTTTTGGTATCGGTGCTGCAGGTTGGGTTAATGGTGCATCATGGGGTATGTATACTTGGGCATTAGGAATGTTTATATTTCTATCAAACCTTGTTTATTGGTTTAGTTCAAGCATTGCAGAATCAGAGGGTGGTTTATATAGTAAACGTATAGATATCTCTTACAGATGGTCTATGAGCTGGTTTATTTTTTCTGAAATAATGTTTTTTGCTGCATTTTTTGGTGCTTTATTCTATACAAGAAACTTTACTACAGAATGGTTAGGTAATTTAAATAACAAATTATTATGGCCTGATTTTACAGGACAATGGCCGAACTTTGGACCTTCAAACTTAGTAGAACAATTCTCTACTATGGGACCTTGGCCGATTCCTACAATTAATACTTTACTATTATTAACATCTGGTATTACATTAACTTGGGCTCATCATGCCGTTCGTGAAAATCACCGTAAGCAAGCCATTTTAGGATTATTTGCTACAGTTGGATTAGGTGCGATATTTTTATGTTTTCAAGTTTATGAATACATGCATGCATATACTGAATTAAATCTAAAACTTACTTCAGGTGTATATGGTTCATTATTTTATATGTTAACAGGCTTTCATGGATTTCACGTTTTGGTTGGGACAATCATGTTAGCAGTAGTATTATTAAGAATGATTAAAGGTCATTTTACAGCTGAGCATCACTTTGCATTTGAGGGTGCTGCTTGGTATTGGCATTTTGTCGATGTGGTTTGGTTATTCTTATACATTGTAGTTTATTGGATGTAATTTATCTAACAAATGTAATAAAAGGTATAGTTAATCTATACCTTTTGTTTTTTATGG
>JBJOQB010000021.1:0-5627 GCA_046050125.1 Pseudomonadota bacterium | reverse complement strand
AAATCTGACTTTATTATCTCAAATTTTTCTACACTTATATCGCTTGGGTAGCTTTTTCGTTTCATTTCTATTTATATTCATTTTTTACTATTTTATCATATAGATTATAAACAGACTCTTACGAAATTTTATTTTTGATTAATTTAGCTTTTTTACCTTTTTAGATAGTCGTATGTTATAATCTTCAACTAATCTACTTTATCCTAAATAATCAAGATGAATAACAGAAAAACGCTATTATTTACTCTTTTCACACTAAGTTTTATATTACTTTTTGATAGCTGGCAAAAATTTAATGGATTACCATCTTTATTTATGCCTGAATTTAATAATTCTGGTGTAAATAATACTGTTAAAAAAGCTGATGTAAATTCTACTACAAGTAATACTGCAGGTATTATTTCTACAAATAGTAATAGTTCAAGCTTACAAAATATATCAAATATTAAACCAACTATTCTTACTACTGATTTATATAAACTTGAGATTGACCCAGCAGGTGCAGGCATAAAAAGTTTAAGTTTACTCAAGTACTTAGATAAAGATAATAAAACACCAATTGAATTGTTTGGTTTAGCACATAAATATAGTGCTAGGTCTGGTTTAGTAAACGGTCCTAATCATAGCCATGCTTTTTTACCTGTAGTAGCGAGTGCTAGCACAGATATGGCTAGTAATGATAAGCTATCATTTGCTTTTACTTCCAAAGTTAATGATATTGAATTAGTTAAAACATACACACTACATAAAGGTAGTTATGTAATTGATGTAGATTTTACTATTAGCAATCGTAGTAGCAATGGATTAATCCCTGAGTTATATGCAGAGTTAGTGCGTAGTGGTGATACTCTACAAGAATCTATGTTCTACAGTACATTTACAGGCCCTGCTGTTTACACATCTGCAGATAAATTTCATAAAATTACCTTTTCTGATTTAGATAAGCAAAAAGCTAGCTATCCAACAAGTGCTGATAATGGCTGGGTGGGCATGGTTCAACATTACTTTGCTACTAGCTGGATTATGAAAGAGCAAAAAAACAGAGAATTTTATGCTCAAAATATTTCACCTAATTTATATAGAGTTGGATTTAAATCTAATTTAGCTAATTTAGCACCAAATGCTAGTGTTAGCCAAAATATTAAATTATTTGCGGGCCCTCAACAAGAAAGAATGCTTGAGAACACCGCTACAGGTCTTGAGTTAGTAAAAGATTATGGTTGGGTAACTATGTTTGCTAAACCACTGTTTTGGTTACTTGAAAAAATCTATCAATCTGTACAAAACTGGGGCTGGTCAATTATCATATTAACTGTATTGCTAAAGCTAGTGTTCTTCCCATTAACAGCATCAAGCCAACGCTCTATGGGCAAAATGAAGGACTTACAGCCTAAAATTATGGCTTTAAAAGAGCAGTATGCAAATGAGCCACAAAAAATGCAACAGGAAATGCTAGCGATTTATCGTAAAGAAAAAGTTAATCCAATGGGCGGTTGCCTACCGATGATGGTGCAAATTCCTGTATTTATTGCATTATACTTTGTATTATTATCATCAATTGAAATGCGAGGGGCTGCTTGGTTAGGTTGGATTCACGATTTATCAAAGCCTGACCCATTATATATTTTGCCTGTGTTTATGGCTGTTTCTATGTTTTTACAAATGAAACTAAATCCAAAACCAGCTGACCCAATGCAAGCTAAGATGATGATGATTGTACCTATGGTATTTTCTGTAATGTTTTTCTTTTTCCCTGCTGGATTAGTTTTATATTATGTTGTAAATAATTTGATTACTATTTTACAGCAGTATTATATTAATCAAACACTGAAAAAACCTATTACAAAATAACTATAAAATTCTTTATTTTAGGTAACTTATCTAGAATGGCGTCATACCTGCGAAGGCAGGTATACAGAATTTTTATTTACTGGATTTAGATTCCCGTCTACACGGGAATTACATTAAATTAGCTTTTATCTGTCTGTATTTAACACTCTGCTACATTTCAATTTATACTCTTTAAAATTTTCATCTCTAAATTCAATACATAATTACTGTCTTTTAAGTTTTCATTTTCAATAAAAAAGGTATCTTCTACCCTATCACCCATTGTTATTATATGTGCTTGTCTGATATTAATATTATTTTTTGCTAGAATTAATGCTATTTTGTATAGTAGCCCCATGTGGTCTATTGTTTTAATTTTTAGGACATAACGATTATTTTGATGAATTATACTAACAGAGTTTTTACCAATAAATTGCCTCGCACGTGCTGAATGATGATTATCTACAACTGTTTGGTTACTAAGTATAATATTAATATGGTTATTTTTTATTTCTTTAGATATTTCATTTACTAAATTATTTTTTATTAATTCTAAGGCTTTTGCTAGCATCTCTTTATTTTTATACATTTCTGGACTAATATGTAAGTCAATATACCTTGAGCAATCAATTTCTAGACAGTTTAATGCATAGTTGTAGTTTGTACTGGCTATATCTGCATGCATGATACTGATATTTCTTCCTGATAGTATTTTACAAATATGTGCAAATATATGCCCAATATCCTCTGTATGTATCCATAATTGCCATTGCCAGTAATCTCGTTCTGGATTGATACATATAAAAACACCTGACTTAATAATTTGTGTTTGCCCTGCAATTTTTTGGCTAATCCATGCTATATCTTCTACATTTCGCCTGATAAAAAATGCTTTGTTTAAACAGGCATACCAATTTATAATCTCTTCATATTTATTAATATCGCATAGCATCAATGCTGTTTGTTGTTTACTAATTACTGAAAATGATTTAACCTGTATTTTTGTTTGTAGATAATCTAAACAAGCATAAAATAAATTGTCGATTAATGATGCACGCCATGAGTTATAGGCTTTTGGATTTGTGCCTTTTATATCTGCTACAGTTAACAAGTAAAGTGCTTTTAGTAATAATATGCTTTTATCTGTCGAACGTTTTAATTTTTTATTACTAAAACTTCTTGATATGAATGGTTTATTATTTTTATACTTAATTTTAAATTTTGCATTAATCGCATGATTTTTAGGCAAAAATATGGATAATTTTTTACAGAAATTCTCAATTACTCCATGTTGGTGTATATCAAGTTGTTGTGAGCTTTGGCTAAGTATTAAATGATTCCTAACTAACCAAACTATCATTTTAGTATTAAATTTAGATAAATTATGTTGTTTACAAAATGTTTTTGTACTTTCAGCACCAATTATTGAATGATTCCCGCCTTGCCCTTTGCCTAAATCATGAAATAAGCCAGCAACAATAACTAACCAATAGTTTTTGTTTAGCTCCTGACTTAGCTGACTTACTAAATTATGCTCATTTGCATACTCAATTTGCCTAAATTCACTTAGATAATTTATAACTTTTAATGTATGTTGGTCTACTGTATAAATATGCAATAAATCATGTTGCATCTGCCCTGTGATATTTCTAAAAAATGGTAAATAACGCCCTAATATGCTATGTTCATGCATTGAATGCAAAATTTTACATGATTGTTTACTTTTTAAAATGCGAATAAACGTGGTAATATTTTCATCGCTATTTGCCCAATCAGCATTTAAATAATTTTTTACTTTGAATAATGCCCTTTGTGTTGTAATACTAAAATCTTCATATATATTAAGTAAATAAAAAAAGTCCAAAACTTTTTGCTGATTTTCAATAAAAAAATCTTCATTTGAGACATTAATACAGTAATTTACGATGTTATACTTTGTATAAAATTTTAGATGATTATTCTCATCTTTTTTTTCAGAATTTATATATTGCTCAATTAAATAATTAAACTGATTTTGTAAATGATAAACCGTGCGTGTAGACCTAAAATAGGTTTTCATTAGATATTCTTGAGCAAGCTTTCTATCATCATTATGATAATGCAACTGTTTAGCAAGAATTGGCTGATATTCAAAACGAATTACATCTTCCCGCTTATGGCTAGTTAAATGTAAGTAATATCTAACTGAAGCTAAAAAAATTTGTTGTTTGCGATATTCTTTTATTTCTTGCTTACTAATTTTAAGATGTTTTTTGAAAAATACAGGGCTTTTATTAATATGTAATGCCTTGCATACCCAATGCATATAATCTAAATCTCGTAATCCACCTGCATGTTGCTTACAATTTGGCTCTAAACCAAATAATGGATTTTGCATATGACGATGTGATAATTCTTGCTGTTTGATAGTTATGAAGTCGTTAATATTTGCATCTATCCATTTGAAAAATTTTCTTTTTAAGCCAAAGAATTTAAAGCTATCCCCTCTTAATAAATATGCATCTAAAAATGAAGTTGAGATATCCCAATGTTTTGATACATTTTCAATAAAATCATCTAAAGCAAATACATTACTTGAAATATTTAAATTTAAATCCCATGCTTGCTGGATAAATTTCTCAATTTGAGCACTTTCTTTATTATGATTTTGATAGATAAGAAAAATATCACTGTCAGAACATGGATATTGCATACGTCTACCCAATCCACCTACTGCAATTAGCAAGGTGTCTTCTAATCCGCATCTATCGTATAGGTTTCGTAACCGATTAAATGTTTCATATGCTTTTGTACGTAGATTTTTGAATATAGCATGCATGTTTTTTTATTGTAGTATTTTAATGTGCTATAACAATTATAGTATATAACTAAATTCTAGGTATTTATATGTAAAATAATGGTCTTTACCAATGTATTTTTTAGCTAAAATCGCTTAGAATCTACATATCAATTTTATTTAATTATGTAGTATATTATGTTCTCACTTCAGTCAATTTCCCCTTTTAAGAATGATTATCCTAATGCCGAGATAATGGCAAAGCTAATGGAAAGGGAAAATAAAAAAATGTCATTAACTTGCCCAGTTACGGGACAAACTGCTTACTTTATTGAAAATACATCATCTGGCTCATCGTTACAAAACCATTTTAAATTTTTTCAATTTGAAAAAACTAGCATAAAAGAAGCTGTAGATACACGTTTACCAAAAAAACAACAACAAATATTATCATTTTTAGTTAATATTTTTGATAGTAATATTCAAGGATTATATGATAAAGTTTTTAAGGATATCCATAAGAATAATATAGGATTAATGGAAGTTGACCCACTTTTAAATCCAATTCAAAGAAAATATTTTACAAATAAAGGGGGATTAATTGAAAAAATGAAAATTCTTCTTCTTGATTGCTCTGATGAAGAAATAGATTTTATTTTTAACAATCTAATGGGAATTGAAAAAGAAATTATTAATACTGATGTTTCTTTAAATTTTACACAAATATTTTTGAAATTCAAAGAAAAACCAGAAGCTCATATGTTACCAGATGTTAATTATAGAAAAGGAGTAATGACTTCAAAAGGCATTAGACCTGATACAAAAAGATTTCCTATTGCTACAACAAAACAATTAATGTGTCATGGGGTATTTGCAATGATGGTTGATACATTAAAAGAATGAGAGTGTTATTTATAAGTAGTTATGTGTAAAATATATATATATTAACGTATTTATATTAAAAAAAGATGAGTAAGTGTAAATTCTGTAAAAGCGATATTTGTATAAAATATGGTAAAGC
>JBJOQB010000020.1:0-22486 GCA_046050125.1 Pseudomonadota bacterium | reverse complement strand
GATATGCTATAATTTCAAATTAGTAGTTTTACCATAATTATATATGTTATTAACACAACAACAAAAACTTATAGAATCTATATTTAATGCGGTAATTAGTTTAAATTTTGAGATAGTTACTGACAGTATAAATCTTGAAGCAACTAAAAATAAACAACATGGCGATATATCTTGTAATGTAGCCATGAAACTTGCAAGTCAAGTAAACACATCTGGACAAAAAAGCAATCCAAGAGAAATAGCTACTAACATAATAAATATATTAAAAAATGATAGTAATATTTCAGAATTAATTGATAAATTTGAAATTGCAGGACCTGGATTTATTAACTTCTTTCTAACAAATCATGGAAAAACGGAAGTTGTTAAAGAAATTCTAAAAAATAACAATAATTTTGGCTATAGTACTGATAAAAGTAATGAATCTGTAATAGTAGAATTTGTATCTGCAAATCCAACTGGTCCATTACATGTAGGTCATGGAAGACAAGCAGCATTAGGCGATTGCATAAGCTCAATTTTAAAAACCCAAGGCTATAAAGTATATAAAGAATTTTACTACAATGATGCTGGAGTGCAAATTGAAAATTTAGCAAAATCTGTTTATATGCGAGCTAAGGGCTACAATCCAAACAGCCCAGAATGGCCTGAATCAGCTTATAACGGCGAATATATAGAAGATATAGCTCAAGCTTTTATACAAAAGCAAACCATAAAAAATGATGAAATTGGAGAAATTACAGCAAGTGGCGATATTGATAATATAAATGATATCAAAAAATTTGCAGTGGCTTATCTTAGAAAAGAACAAGATATTGATTTAAAAGCTTTTAGCGTAATTTTTGATAATTACTACCTAGAATCATCATTATACACTGAAGGTAAAGTTGAGCAAACAGTTAATAGCCTTGTTGAAAAAGGCAAAACATATATACAAAATGATGAACAAAAAGGCGATGCATTATACTTAAAAACTACTGAGTATAATGATGATAAAGATAGAGTAATGCGTAAAAGTGATGGAAGCTATACTTACTTTGTGCCAGATATTGCATATCATGTTACCAAGTTTAAACGTGGATTTAAAAAAGCTATTAATATTCAAGGATTTGACCACCATGGCACAATAGCTAGGGTAAGAGCTGGATTGCAAGCACTTGAGATTGAAATACCAAGAAATTACCCAGATTATATACTCCATAAAATGGTAACTGTATTAAAAAACGGGCAAGAAGTTAAAATTAGTAAAAGAGCTGGTTCTTACGTTACATTAAGAGATTTAATTGAATGGAGCGGACAGGAAGGTGATGAAGGTAAATCAGTTAATTTACAAAAAGGTAGAGATGCAGTAAGATTTTTCTTAATTTCAAGAAAAGCGGATACTGAATTTGTTTTTGATGTAGACATGGCACTTAAACAAAATGAAGAAAATCCTGTTTATTATATTCAATATGCACATGCTAGAATTAGCTCAATTCTCAAACAAAGTTTTGAAAATGATACTACAGCTAATTATACACTTGAAAATCAGCAGGCAAATAATGTACTATCTCTGTTGGGCGAAGAACATGAGACAAACTTACTTAATAAATTATCTTGGTATCCTCATATACTCAAGCAATCAGCTCAAGATATGACACCACATAATATAGCATTTTATCTAAGAGATTTATCAAGTTTATTCCATAGTTTTTATAGCCATTGTAAAGTATTAGTAGAAAATCAGGAATTAAAATTTGCTCGATTATTATTACTACAAGCTACTAAGCAAGTTATCAATAACGGTTTGCAATTATTAGGTGTTTCTGCTCCAGAAAAAATGTAAAAAGGAAAATTGATGAGTACAACAACAAACAAAGGTCATGTATTACTAGGGCTTATATTAGGGCTTATGGTAGCTGTATTTGCTGCACTTATTGCATTTATGTTAATGACAAAAAATGCAAGCCCAGTTAATGATGGAGCTAAAGCTGATAATCAAGAAAATAATTCTCGCTCAAACAGCTCGCAGAGCGTAGACCCAAATAAATCTTTGTACAGTAAAGTTCCACTAAGCCCTGTTGATGATAAAAAATCACCACCTTTAGAAAGCAGTAACATTGAAAATAGTAATCCAAAAGCAAATAAAAGTAGCGAAGAGGTTATGCAAGATATTATTAATCATGGCATAGCATCAAATACAGAGCAAGTACAGAAAAAAAAGAAAAAAGAACTCCCTGAATATATTGATGAATTTGGCGAAAGAAAAATTGGCAAACCAACAGAAAATGCAATAAGTGTTAATAATCGCAATCCTGAAGAACAAGCAAAGAAACCAAAGCCTGAAGTTAATCCAAACACAGAAACAGACCCAATTAAAAGCTTGTTAGGGGATAGCAATAATAAATCTAAAGAAGATAAAAAAGTTATTAAAACAAAAGCTGAGAAAAGTGGTGTGTTTTATGTACAAGTTGGTTCATTTAAAAGTGATGACCAAGCTGATAGGCAAAAAGCTACATTGCTAATGCAGGGTTTACATTCAAATGTAGTTGAAGCAGAAAGAGAAGGAAGCACAGTATATAGAGTAAGAATGGGACCTTTTTATAGCAAAAAAGAAACTGATGAAATAGAAAAAAAACTATCTCATGAAGCAATTCCTTACAAAGTAATTAAAACAGAAGATTAATTTATATTTGTAAAATTACCTAGATTATATAATATATAGCTAAGCTATTTTTAGCTATATATAAAAGCTACATCAAATAAACACATAATGCATAATTCGCAAAATCAGCACAATCTTAATGCAGATTCAAGCATAAAAATTGAAGACATCAAATTCTCAAGTAAAAGCAAATCACAACATACTTCATCTACACAAACAAGTCTAAAATTACTACCTCCTTTAAGCATATATATTCATATTCCATGGTGTGAAAAAAAATGCCCATACTGTGATTTCAACTCACACGAAATAAAAAATAACAAGCATATTGATAAAGAACTAGAGAATCAATATATAAAATGCTTAGAGAATGACATTATTGCCACATTACCTCTAATTTGGGGTCGAAGCATACATACTTTATTTATTGGTGGAGGTACACCTAGCTTAATCTCTGGCGAAGGAATGCATAAAATATTACAGATATTATTTACTTTATTACCTATGCATACATGCATTGAAATAACGATAGAAGCAAACCCAAGCAGTGCTGAAATATCAAAATTTCATGATTTTAAACAAGCAGGAATAAATAGAATATCTTTAGGCATTCAAAGCTTTAATCAAGAGCATTTAAAAATTTTAGGTAGGGTACATGATAGACATCAAGCAATCAATGCAATTGAATATGCTCATAAGTTTTTTGATAATATAAATTTAGATATAATTTTTGCATTACCAAATCAAACAATTGAGGAATGTCAACAGGATATTAACACTGCAATTAGTTTTGATACATCACATTTATCTTGCTATCATTTGACTTTAGAACCAAACACATACTTTGCAAAATACCCACCACCAAATATTCCAAATGATGATGATGCATATGAAATGCAAGATTTAATCATTAATCAATTAGCACAATCTGGCTTAAATCGCTACGAAATATCAGCTTACTCAAAAGGTAAGCACAAACAAAGCCAACATAATTTAAACTACTGGCAATTTGGTGATTACATAGGGATTGGAGCTGGAGCTCATGGCAAAATTAGCTTTCATGATAAAATAGTAAGATATGTAAAACAAAAACACCCAGCTACATATATTGCAAATGCACTTAACTTAAATGACGCTCAAAATAATCAGCATATTGTTAGCCAAAATAGCATTAGCATTAATGAATTACCTTTTGAATTTATGCTTGGTGCTTTAAGGCTTGTTGATGGGGTTAGTGTTCAAGAGTTTATGGATAAAACAAGTTTGGGCTATCATCATATTGCAAATAATATTGAAATAGCACAAAATAAGGGACTAATTCATAAATTAGATAATTATATAAAACCTACTCCATTAGGCATAAGTTTTTTAAATGACTTACAAATGCTATTTTTAGATTAAGCCTAATAATAGAATAACACTTATGAACTAGTTTTATAGATTTATCACTAAATATTGCACAATTGTAAAAGGAGAAATTCATGGCGAAAATCACACGTACTACTACAGAGTACACAAGAGGTAAATATGTAGATTTAGTAACAGGGCAGATTCTTGAAAACCAATTAATCCCACATCAAGAAACTGAAGAAATTACTATTCCAGAAGAAAATACAACAACTCCTGGAGTAACTAATCCTGATTGTAACAATCTGTAGTTTCATTTTAAGGCTGGTTTATTATCGATTGTTTAATTGTAAATATATAAATAATAAAAAGCCTTTCTCATATATAAATATAATAGGTATTTACATCATAAAAATAACATGAACCATAGCTTATCCATTACTACAGATATATAGGCTTTTGCTTTTAAATATATATTATTTACTGCAAAAATATGTATAATTTAGTATAGGGGAAATATGAAAATACCATCATCAACTACACCAACCCAGCCAACTCAAGGTCAGGTTACACAAGGCACTCAAAATCCTAATGAGAAAAAGCCAGACCCTGCTGTAACTCGACCTAACCCAAATGATATTTAAATCTTAAAATATAATTGAGCAAATGAAATCTGACAACACTGATAATACAAATTATAAATATAATCTTAATTTAATTGCTCCATCTGGATACTCACCCATACATAAGGTGGAGCAATCTTCAAAAATATGGAAAATGCTTGGTCATTCTGTAGATGATAATCAAGTATCGTATATTAATAATCGTGCAAAACTAAGATTTGGCGGTAGTGATGAAGAAAGAGAAAATGACTTATATTTTACTATTAACCCCAATATCCAAAACTCAAATTCTATAAATATAGCAATGCCTGTTAGGGGAGGCTATGGCTTAAGTAGAATTATAGAAAAAGCAAATTGGTATAAAATCGCTGATTTAATTAATAATCATAATATTTATGTAGTTGGGCATAGTGATTTTACATTATTTCATTTGTGTTTATATAAATTTACCAACACAATTAGCTATGCAGGGGCTATGTTTACTAGTGATTTTAGTGTTGATAGTTTGGAAAACTTAGATAAATTCATGCTAGATTCATTAAATAAATCAGTACATAAACAGTGCATCAGTTATAACATTAATCCACATATATTAAATACTGCTCATAATACTAATAATTACATTATCGAGGGTATACTTTGGGGTGGAAATTTAACTATGCTTTGTACGATAATTGGTAGTGATTATATGCCAAAAATTGATGGTGGAATTTTGTTTGTTGAAGATATTAATGAACATCCATATCGTGTAGAACGCTTACTACATCAGCTATATCATGCAAATATTCTTACTAGACAATCAGCTTTAGTATTTGGTAATTTTAGCGATTATAAAACTACTGACTATGATAATGGATACGATTTAAATAATGTAATTGATTACTGGCAAGCAAAACTTTCTCCGCATAATGTACAAGTATTTACTAATTTAGCATTTGGGCATTGCAAAACTAAAGCTACATTACCAATTGGTCAAGTGTGTAAAATACAAAATAATCAACTTATGATAAATTATTAATGCATAATAATGATAACTTAGCTATATAGCTTAATTCTTGGGTCTAACCAACTTAAGCATAAATCGCTAATTAATTTTGTTAACAACCCAATTAATGTAAATACGTATAGGCTACCTAGCACTACAGGGTAGTCTCTTCGCATAATTGATTCATAAGATAATAAACCTAAACCATCTAAACTAAATAAGTTCTCAATAAGCAAAGAACCTGCAAATAAACTCCCAATAAATGCAGCAGGCATACTACTTATAATTGGCAGTAAAGCATTTTTTAACACATGTTTATAAAATATATAATTCTGTTTTAAGCCTTTTGCCTTTAACACCATAACATAATGCTTGCCTAATTCATCTAAAAAGCCATTTTTTGTAAATTGTGTCAGTATGATTAACTCGCTAATTAGCATTGATGTAATAGGTAAAACCATATGCCATGCATAATCACATATTTTCTGCCATAAGCTTAAATCATCAAAATTTGTTGAAACAATTCCACGTAATGGAAATACTTGCCAGAAATTTCCGCCTGCAAATAATACAAGTAATACAACACCCAAAGCAAAACTAGGCAAAGCATGGAATACAAGTAGCACAAAAGTTGTAGATTTATCTATAAATAAGCCATTCTTTTTTGCTTTGTATATCCCTAGGGGTATACATATAACATAAGATAGAAAAAATGCCCAAACACCTAGGCTGATAGAAACAGGTAACTTACTAATAATTAAGCTTAGTACTGTTTGATGATGAAAGTAGCTTTGACCTAAATTAAATTGTGCAAACTGTAAAATAGTATGAAAATATCTCTGCAACACTGGTTTATCAAAGCCATATATTTGTTTTATTTGCTGAATTTGCTCACTATCCATACCTTTGCTAAAATTTGCAGCAATGGCTGAATTACTAGCAAAACTAGAACTAGAAGAGCCACCTCCTGTTTCATTTGTTTGCTG
Organism: Pseudomonadota bacterium; assembly: GCA_046050125.1. Taxonomy (GTDB): domain Bacteria; phylum Pseudomonadota; class Gammaproteobacteria; order Burkholderiales; family Burkholderiaceae; genus JAHFQJ01. Next base: position 15,901 of record JBJOQB010000020.1, on the reverse strand, counting down.
TTTCAAACTACTCATAAATTGTTCTACAGGTCCTCCTGGTACAATTTGAATGATAATAAATGTAATAGTAAGTATACCAAGCAAGGTTGGTATGATTAATAATAAACGTCTAAGAAGATATTTCAGCATTATACAACTTCATCTGGCGGTGCTACAGGTAATAATATACTAAATTGACAACCATGACCATACTCACTGCGGCATTCAATTCTACCATTATGTTTATCAATTACAACTTTTACAAAAGATAAACCCAAACCAATACCTTCCACGTGTTTTGTTTCTTCAAATCTTACAAATCTTTCAAAAAGCTTTTTCTGATTATCTTTAGTAATGCCTGGTCCTTCATCAATAACATCAACAGCTACAAATTCATCTCGAATTGATATTTTTACCCAAACTTGACGATTTTCAAATGTATATTTAATTGCATTGCTCAATAAGTTTGTAATACATCTTGCTAGCAATAATCTATCACCCATTACATATACATCATCAATTAGCTCTTGCTTAATTTTGATGTTTTTCTGTTTAGCTAAAGACCACATATCATCAACTGAATCCATCACTAAATTGCTCATATTTACATATTCATTATTGTAAGCTTGTGCTTCAGCTTTCGCTAATTGTACAAATTCTTCAGCTAATGTTAATGTTCTGTAGGCGTGTGATTCTATTTTTTTTAATAATACTTCTTCAACAGGCTTATAATCTTTATTTTTACGATGTAATTCAATGCTTGCAATAATTGATGACTGAGGCGAACGCATATCATGTGATAAGAAACGCATCATTTCATCACGTTGTTGCTCCATATTTTTTTTCTCGGTCAAATCCTGTATTGTACATAACCAGCTTATCATTTTACCAATGTGATTATTACTTGGTATAATTCTTAGCAATCCATACTTAAATTTACCCATGTCAATTTTAATTTCCATTCCTTTTTGCCATTGCTCTGGATTGTTATAAGCATGCTCAAAAATATCTTGCCAAGCCATTTTAGGCTGTAACACCTCTTGTGATGACATAGTTTGTAATAATGATGGAAAATTTATATCTCTTATTGTTAAATGCTTTAACCATGTTTCAGCTGCTTGATTATTTAGAATAATATTACCCTTTAAATCAGTAACAATAATTACATCAGGCATTGCATTAATATTATTATCAATAAATTGACGCATATTTTCATTATTCGCAATTGCTGCCCTAAGCTGTGCTATACGACGATTAAATGCATCTTGATGAAACCATGGTTTTGTGTTGTTATTATTTAATGTTTGAATAAAAGTTAGCGATGATGTTTTAATCATACTAAGCTCGCCATCAATAAACCTTGTCATAGTCAACATTTTGTAATGTATCCACATTGGATATGCTGCCAATATTCCAATAATGCTTGGTAATGGCGAAAACCACCAATTATAATAAAAACATAAAATATTTACGCTTAGCAGTAATAAAATAATAATTATATTTGAAATTAATGCTATCTTTGGCATACATAACCATATAACCAAAATTGCCACAATGATTGATAGTACTGCAATTACATATTGCAAGCTGTTATCAATTTTATATATTGTTGTTTGGTCTAAAAACCCTTGCAATGCTTGAGCATGTATATCAAGCGAATTCATAAATCCATATGGAGTGTTATATTGCGGGATATATTGAGTATTTTGCCCAATTATTATATATTTTCCTGTAATTTGAGCTGGATCAACTTGATTTTTTAGAATGTCAATATAACTTACTTTTTTATAATTAAATGAGTTATAAGGTATGAATATTTGTTTTCTATCATACATTTTATCAATTAGATTAAAGTCTACAATTGTGCTTTTTTGATATGCATTAAATAAAGCATATAAAGATTGTTTTTCATCAGAGTCATTACCTAATTTATTTTTATAGGTTGGATTTCTTTGTAAATCAACTGAACGAACCCGACTATCTCCATCTACATTTAATGTAAAATGCCCACTGTCATTTAATAATCTTTCCGTATACGTTGTAGACTGATAGTACCTATCCAATAAATCTAAATTTGCTTCGTGAGCAATATTAGACGGCAGATAGAGATTTTTTATTGATGTAATTGATTTTAAAATACTTTCTTTTTGCAAGTCCAAATTAAATGTTTGGTCAATTACTACAGCATGCGGAGCTAAGTAAAAAAGCTTCTGAATAAATTTTGCATTTATTTCATTTGAAGGTAAATCACCCAGATGTTTCAAGGTTTTTTCATCAACTTCAACAATTGTAATATCAGGGCTTGCTGCTCGTTTTTTAACTAATAAAAGCTGGTCATATACTGCAAAGGCAATACGGTCAGTTACCTTGCTATAGATTAACAAACTAACACAACAAATTAAAATAGTTGCTATTTTTAGCACTATTCTAAAACTTGAAGAATGAACTATTCGCATACCAATAAATCCTAATAATATAATTGATGATGATTAGCCATAAAAAAACAAAAATTATAACTGTAATATATTTACGTATTTTTACAATAAAAGATATTAGATAAAATACTAGTATGGAATATTATCTGATTTATATTTATATATTAACTTGGCTCACCATCAGCCGAATCTCCATCGCCTGCTTCAAATCTTTCTAAACGATACCCATAGCTGTAAACTGTAGCTAATTTAAAGCCATTTTCAATTCTTAATTCAAGCTTATTACGTATTCTAGATATATGCGTATCCATTGTACGTGTTGGTATATCGCTCTCTTTGCCCCATACGCTTTCTAATATATGTGAACGTGATAATGGACGTGATAAATGCCTAAATAATAGCAAAGCTAAATCAAATTCTTTATGTGTTAACTCAATTTCATGCTCATTGAAAAATATTTTCTTTTCTTTCAGATTAAATGTGTAATCAAAGTGTTTTTCTTTTTCTGCTAAATTAATTGGGTATACTCTTCTGAGTACAGCATTAACTCTGGCTAGCAATTCAATTTTACGGGCTGGTTTAAAAATGTAGTCATCTGCACCTGCATTTAACCCTGCTACGATATCTTCTTCTCTAGTGCGATTAGTCATGAAGATTACAGGAACGGCTGTTTCAATATGCCTTCTTACCCAAGCTAGCACTTCTGGCCCTGACATATCTGGTATATTCCAATCAAGGACTAATAAATCAAAAGTATCTCTACGCAAACGGTCAATAAAATCTCGACTTAAATTAAATTCATGGCACATATGCCCTGCTTCTTCGAGTACTTCCTTTACCCATTTTGTTTGCGTTGGGTCATCATCTAGCAATGCTATTCGCATATTAATCCTTTTGTCTTCTTTGTTTATCTCTATAGTTTAGCTAAATCTTGTAAATTTTAGCTATTCTGATGTTAATAAAGAATTTCACAAAATACAATATATTCAATCACTATATTTAATATAAGATAAATTATATTAAAAGCCTAGAATTTATAAGATATGTTGTGAATATTCAACCTATTTGAGGCTATATTTATGAATTAGGCAATATTCTTGATAAAATTACATCAAGCCCATCGAGTGATTCATATTTGATTACAATACTACCCTTGCCTGATTGTACACCTGATTTAGTATGTGGTTTAATTTGCACCATAGCACCTAATGCAATTTCTAAATCATTTTGTAGATTTTCTAAATCTTTATCTATTGTTTTGTTATCAGTAAATAATTTTTTATGCTCTGACTTTTCTTCGCTATTTTCTTGGTTATAAAAATTTGCATGAGATTTAATATATTGCTCAATTTCCCTAACACTCATGTTTTTTTGTATTACCATATGTGCCAACACAATTTGTTGTGCTGAATCTTGCGTAAGCAATGCACGGGCATGTCCCATATCAATTTGCTTATTACTTAGCATTTCTTGCACTGGTTGAGCTAAGTTTAGTAAGCGTAATATATTTGTGATATGACTACGTGATTTACCTAACTGCTCAGCTATTTGCTCATGGGTTAGGTCAAATTCTTGTTTTAATCTATACAATGCTTGAGCTTCCTCAATTGACGTTAGCTCTGCTCTTTGTATATTTTCAATAATTGCAATTAATGCTTGCTCACTATCAGACAAATCACGAATAACAGCAGGAATTGATTGCAAACCCACCATTTGAGCTGCACGCCATCTTCTTTCCCCTGCAATTATTTGGTAATTTTGCTTATCACTATCCCATTTAACTACAATTGGCTGTAAAACACCTTGATTTTTTATACTTGATGCTAATTCTTGCATGCTTTCATCGTCAAAATGCTTACGTGGTTGATGCGGATTAGCAACTACGCTTGCACATAATATATTTACAAGCTTACTTAATGATGTGTTTATATCATGATGAATAGCTTGCTCTGGTTTAAATTCTTGATTTTCTGTATTATTCAGATTATTATTTTCATCAAAACTAAATGTATCTATCCCTGCTAACAAAGCTCCCAAGCCTTTACCTAAACCTTTAGTTCCTTTTTGCTTTTGATTAATATCAGACTCTGCTACTTTAGTTACTTTGTCTGACTTTGCTGTTTTAGCTGGTGTTTTATTTAAATGTTTAGGCATATTTTTATTTTGCTTGTCTTGGTTATATTTTTATTATTTTAATATTTAGAATTTATTTTTTTGCTTTTATACGTTTCACAATCTCTTGTGCTAATTGCATGTAAGCTTTTGAGCCTTTTGCAGCTTTATCAAAAAATATTGCTGGCATGCCATGTGATGGCGCTTCTGCTAATCTTACATTACGGGGTATTACTGTATCAAGTAGCTGTTTATTTAAATGTGTGCTTAGCTCATTTGAAACTTGTTGCTGTAAAGTAGTTCTTGTATCAAACATTACTCTTACCACATTTACATTTAATTTTGCACTATATTTTTTAGATAATTGGCTAATTGTACCCAATAAATCACTTAAACCTTCCAAAGCAAAGTACTCGCACTGAACAGGGATTACCACTGATTGAGCTGATAACAAGCCATTTAATGTAACAATTGATAAAGAAGGAGGGCAATCGATGATGATATAGTGATATTTATTTGTTGGGATATCTTCTAGTGCTTTTTGTAGCCTGTATTCTCTGTGTTCTAAATCAAGTAATTCAATTTCTGCACCTGCTAAATGCCTGTTACTCGCTAAAACATCGTAATTATATTTAGTTGTTTTTACGGCTTCTAATAAAGTTTTTTCCCCAATTAAAACATCATAGGTTCCACAATCAATTTTATTTTTATCAATACCACTACTTGTAGTGCTATTTCCTTGTGGGTCTAAATCAATTAATAGGACTTTCTTTTTATTGTAAGCAAGGCTGGCTGCGATGTTTATTGCTGTTGTAGTTTTTCCAACTCCGCCTTTTTGATTAGCAACGGTAATTATTTGAGTCATAAATCTCTTTACTCTTTTTATAGTAAGTCGATTAATTATACTGTAATTTTTATTCAGGTGCAAAAAGAAAAATCAATAAAAGATACATTTTTTTATGCATATATTATAAGTTTACTACCATAGCATAAAAATTAGTTTACATATTTATATACTTCTTTTCGATGCCCTATACCTAAGACTAAAATTTGAATAATATCATCTTCTATATAACAAATTATACGATAATCACCCACTCGATAACGCCAATACTTTTTTAGATTTCCTTGCAAAGCTTTACCCATTTGACGAGGATTATCATTTTGTCTTAAGTGTTCTAAGTAATCAATAATTTGTTTTGTTATAGGTTTATCAAGTTTTTTTAAATCTTTAAGTACCTTTGAATCATATTTAATTGTCCAAGCCAAGTTCTTTCCTTACTTCATCTTGTGAATATAATTTTGATTTGCCTTTTCTGATATTTTCCATGGCTTCTTCAGCTAAATTACTTATTCTTTTTTCTAATTCTGGCTCTAACCTTATTGATATAGTCATAATATTTACTTATAAACACTTGTAATACATGTATATATTATAATACAAATTATATATAATTCAAGATGTAGAAAACTGAAAGTTACAATAAATATAAAAACTCTTCAACTACCTTACATTTATTTTCTACTTCTAAGCTTTCAGAATATGTAATTTTAATTTTATTTTCCCCTGCTAACATTACATCTTTTCTTGATTGGATTAATTTAATAATTTTTTCAGGATTAATGTTATTATGCTGATTAAATGAAATATTAGCCTCAGCCTTATTACATACAATTTTATTAGCTCCTAGCTTTTCAGCTAATATACGTAATCGATGATTTATCATTAACAATCTTGTGGCTAATGGCAGTTTGCCAAATTGGTCAATTATTCCTTCTTGTATTTCTGTTATTTCTGCAAAATTTTTACATACAGATAATTTTTTATAGCTTGAAAGCCTAACATTTACATCAAAAATATAACTATCAGGAATTAAAGCAGGGCTACCTAAAGATATACCAATCGTTGTTTGTAGTGGCTCTATTAAATCAATTGTTTTTCCATCTTTTAATGCTTTAACTGCTTGATTTAACATTTCTGTATATAAATTAAAGCCAATTTGTTGCATTTCGCCTGATTGCTTGTCCCCAAGTATTTCGCCTGCACCTCGTATTTCAAGGTCTTGCATCGCTAAATAAAAACCAGAACCTAATTCTTGTAGATTTTGTATAGCATCTAATCTACGTTGAGCAGAAACATTTAAACTTTCAAAATTATTTACCAATAAATATGCATAAGCTTGATGATGTGAACGCCCTACCCTACCACGCAATTGATGTAATTGAGCTAAACCAAAATTATCTGCCTTATCTACAATAATAGTGTTTGCAGTTGGAATATCTATACCTGTTTCAATAATTGTTGTACATAATAAAATATTAAACTTTTGATGATGAAAATCTTTCATTACTTGTTCTAGCTCACGTTCTGGCATTTGCCCATGAGCAATTGCGATATTCGCTTCTTCGATTAGCTCTTCGATTTGTTGTTTACGGTGTTCAATGGTTGATATGTCATTATGTACAAAATATACTTGCCCACCTCGTTTAATTTCCCTTAACACTGCCTCACGCAAAATGCTTTTATTTTCTTCTCGTACAAATGTTTTTACACTTAAACGTTTTTGTGGTGCAGTAGCAATAACAGAGAATTCTCTCAACCCGTCTAATGCCATACCTAAAGTACGTGGAATTGGTGTAGCAGTTAAAGATAATATATCAATATCTGCTCTTAAATTTTTAATCAATTCTTTTTGTCTAACTCCAAATCTGTGCTCTTCATCAATGATAATCAAACCCAAATTTGGCGGTTGTATTTCACTACTAAGTAATTTATGTGTACCAATTGCAATATCTATTTTGCCTTCATTCAAGCTTTGTATACTCTCTTTAATTTGCTTAGCTGTTCTGAAGCGAGAGAACTCTGCAATATTTATTGCCCATGGCGAAAATCGATTAGTAAAATTTTGATAATGCTGTTCCGCTAGCAAAGTAGTAGGACTTAAAATTAAAACCTGTTTACCTGACATTGCAACTACAAATGCGGCACGCATCGCAACTTCTGTTTTACCAAATCCAACATCTCCACAAATGAGCCTGTCCATAGATTTATCACTACATAAATCTTTTAGAACGCTTTGTATTGCAAGCTCTTGGTCTTCCGTTGTATTAAAGCCAAAACTATCTACAAACTTTGTATACTCTGCTTCATCTAATTTTACAGAATAGCCACTACGCATACTACGTTTTGCATATAACTCTAATAATTCAGCAGCAGTGTCATATATTTTTTCTGCAGCTTTACGCTTTGCTTTTTCCCATTGCCCAGAACCAAGATGATTTAATGGTGCATTTTCTGGATTATTGCCAGCATAACGAGAAATCAAATGCAAATGCTGTACAGGAACATATAAATTAGCTTCTTTGGCATATTGAATATGAAAAAAATCCTCTAGTCCTTGCCCTGTATCAATACTAATTAAGCCTTTATAGCGACCTATGCCATGATTAATATGCACAACTGCATCATCTATATTTAATTCTGCTAAATCTTTTACAACATTTTCAATATCAGATGTTGTAGCTTTATTTTTATTTTGTTTACGTACATAATTAGCAAATAAATTTTGCTCACTAATGTATATAATATTTTGTTTAGGCAGTATAAAACCAAAATGAATTGGATTATGCTGTAAATAAATACCTGCTTTTAAATTATCATTTTGCTTTATTACTTCATGTGCCACTTTATTTTGATTAAATATTGATTGCAAACTATCCAAACGCCCTGCACTTTCAGCACAAACTATGATTACATAATCTTTATAATTAGTACAAAAGTTTTTAAAATTTGCTAATAAATCTACTTTTTTATGCTGAATAAAAATATCTGGTATTACTTGACAAATTTCATCATTACTTGATTTTGAACTAGTTTTCTCTATTACTTTAGTTGATAATGACAAACGCCCAAATTTTTTAGCTAAACTAAACCATTCATCTTCTTTTAAGTATAAATCTTGTGGTGGTAGTAAAGGTCTTTGTACATCAGTTGCAAAAAAATCATGATGATGAGTTGCATCTTTCCATAATCTTTGAAGATTTTTAGATATATCACCAATAGTAATAATTTTGCTGTTTTTAGGTAAATAGTCAAATAAACTTGATGTTGCTTGCTGCTCAAAAAATAATGGTAAATAGCTCTCAATACCAGATACAGCAATCCCTTGAACCATATTTTTATATATAATTGAGCTAGTATTATTAAATTTATCTTTAAATTGCGTCAAAAATAATTGTTGAGCTTGCTTATCAAATGCATACTCTTTACTTGGTAATAAATTAATACTATTCACATCATAAAGGCTACGCTGGCTATCAACATTAAATACTTTGATGTTTTCAATCGTACTGCCAAATAAATCAATACGATAAGGCAAAGCAACACCCATAGGAAATATATCAATTACACCGCCACGTATACAAAACTCGCCACATTGCATTACGCTATTTACATGCGTATAACCAGCAATATTCATTTGATTTTTAAATGAAACCTCGTCAAACTCCTGATTAATTTGCAGATTAAATGTATACTTAGCAATAAAATTAATTGGAGCAATTTTTTGAGCAATTGTATCAGCTGCACTTAAAACGATATTACATTGATTTTGATTTAAGGCATATAAAGTTGCTAAGCGTTGTGAAATTAAATCTGCATGAGCTGAAAAATGGTCATAAGGCAATAATTCTCTATCTGCAAAAATATGCACATTTAAATGTGGAGCAAAAAAACTTAATTCTTTAAAAATACGCTCAATATCTACTGCATTTTCACATACTACTAACCAAACACCTTCATTGGTGTAATTATTCGCAATATACCATGAATCAGCGGAGGGAAGGATACCATCTAATGTATATGTTTGTTCTGGCTTTAGTTTTATATGCATAATATATGTCTGAATAATAAATAGTATGAAACGAGTATATTCTTATATATTATAACCTTTTACGATGATAGGTAGTAAAATTTAGTACAATTAAGCCTAATTAGATGAAAAAATCATACTAAATTAAAATATAGTCTCAATTTGTTCTTTAGTTAATCCAGTTACTTGCATGATATTTTCTAGTGGCAAATTTAAATTTTTAAGGTTTTTTGCAATAACTAGCTTTGCCTGTAATTCCCCCTCAATTCTTCCTTCAGCTCTTCCTTGCATAATACCTTTAGCTTCAGCTTCACTCGTTGCAGTTCGGAATGTGTTAAATAAATCAAGATATTCTTTTAAAGAGTTTATATATATGCTATGTTCAAGCTGATTAAACTTAGCCAATTTAGCTTTTTCAAATATGTCTTCAAATAATTTATCTTTTTTATAAATATCTGGAATATCATCACAGTAAGCTAGATTTTTAAATAAATAAAACCATTTGTCTTGATTTGAAACTAATTCTTTTTCAGTTTTATTAAAATTTGGTAATGTTAGATATACAAACATCAACTTGTCATAAAATAATTTATTATTTTGGTCTTTTAGCTGAACTGTATGAACTACTGTGTTGCTATCATTATCTTCACTAAATGTAAAGTCAAGAATAGCAATTGTATATACAGCATTAAGCTTGTAATTCCATTCGCCTTTTTGTGCTTGTTGAATAATTGGAAAACTAGAATAATACAAACTTCTATCTTTAAAATAATTTTGCTTTGCTTTTTGCAATTCAATAATAATTGTTTCGCCACTAGGTGTTTTACAGCTTATATCTAAAATGGCTTTTCTATCAAATTCAGTTAATCCCTGATATTCATTTTTAGTATATTCTAAACTGGTAACTTGATGATGTTGTGGGAGAATGCTATTCAAAAAGCTTATTAGTTGAGGCTTTGAGCTTTCCTCTCCAAATAATTTTTTAAATCCAAAATCAGTAAATGGATTTATAAATATCTCTTTTGACATAGCATTTTAGTTTTATGAATATGGTTTATTATAGCATATAGTTATATTAAAAATATTAATATAATTTATAAAATATGGATAAATATCATATATTATAAATGATTATTTATGAATACTCCTAAGATATCTCCTGATTTTAGTTTAGTTTTTTTAGAAGTTAAATCTTTTCTTATAGCTACTAATAAATTCTCTGTATTTAATAATATATCTTGTGTATTTCCATTTACAGAATTTTGTCTCCAGTTTTTGAAATTTATGATTACATCATCACTACCATATGATATTAAACTTGGTAAAAAATCATATATCTTTTTTACTAAATCTTGAGTATTATTCTCTTCACCCATTTTAATGTTGTAAAACATACCAATCAATAAATTTATTATCTTTTCATATACTATAATCTTTTTCTCCCTAAGTTCTTTTTTAATCAATGATTGATGTTCAAAGTATTTAGTTATAGCAGGCACAATTACAGAAGCTGAAGCGGCTATTATAGCAACTGTTATCGTTGGTGAAATAATATCCATTAATATTTAATCCTATCTTTATCTTTACTTTGCTTATTTTCAAATTCAGTAATATTTTTCTTTTCTTGCTCTGCTCTATTTTTTGCATCAAGCTCAAATTTTTTATTTGCATCAGCAATTTTAATCTGCCCTGCATCAAATATTTTTTGGCGATTGGCTTGTTTATATTCAAGAATTTTTGCCTCAATTGCATCTGTTTTTTTATATAAATCTTCTTTTATATTATCCAAACAGCTATTTATAAAAAACTTTGCATAGCAATTTTTTACTTTATTTTCATGCTCTTTTTTCAAATCTGATATTTTAGCTTCTTCTTGCAATATCAATTTTTCATAATCCAAACTATCACTTATATTACTGATATCATTTGCATATGAAACACTAAAACATACTAAACTTAAGCAAAAGCTAGCTAAAATCAGCTGGATAAACTTATTTATTTTTATACTAATTTTCATATTATACTGCACCATTTTCTAATAAAACTTGATTTACTAAGGCTATATCTGCTGTTGTTTTTTGAGCATTACCTAAACCATTTAGCAAAATAAATTGAATATTACCACCATTATTTTTTTTATCTTTATTCATATTTTTGATATATTCATCAACTGATATTTTAGGGCTAGTAATTGGCAAACCTGATTTTTTAATCAAATTAATAATTCTATTTTTTTGATTTTCATCAATAAATCCCATTAATTCAGATAAATGAGAGGCAATAACCATGCCACAACCAACAGCCTCGCCATGTAACCAAACACCATATCCCATAGCTGTTTCAATTGCATGACCAAATGTATGTCCAAAATTTAAGTAAGCCCTTATATTTTGTTCTTTTTCATCTTTCTGCACAAAATCAGCTTTTATCACACAAGATGTATAAATTGACTCAATTAAGGCAGGCATGTCCAAATCCAGCATTTTATCGATATTTTGCTCTAGCCAATCTAAAAATTTAACATCAGCAATGCAAGCATGTTTGATAATTTCAGATATACCAGCAATTAATTCACGTTTAGGTAAAGTTTTTAAAGTAGAAATGTCAGCAATTACGGCTTGAGGCTGACAAAATGCACCTATCATATTTTTACCCAAAGGGTGATTAATTCCTGTTTTTCCACCAACCGAAGAATCAACTTGAGATAATAAAGTAGTTGGCACTTGAATAAATTTAATACCACGCATAAAGCTAGCAGCGGCAAAGCCTGCCATATCCCCAACTACACCACCGCCCAAAGCAATAATAATACTTTGTCTATCAAAATCATGTTCTAGCAATTTAGTAAAAATAATATCTAAATATTGCCAAGATTTATATTCTTCGCCATCAGGTAATTCTGCAATTTGTACGCAAGAAGTAATTTTTGATAGGGTTGCACACAATTTATGTGCATATAATTTTGAAACTGTAGTATTGGTAACAATTAATACTTTTTGTTGTGATTTAATATGATTGCTAAAGTAATCAGAATTATCTAAAAGATTTTCCCCAATATAAATAGGATATTTATGGTAGTTTAAATCTACATTTAATGTTTTTATCATTTGTTATTATCTTTATGAGCTATATTGCTTGCTTAAGAATTAAACTTTAAGCTTTATTAATATTAATTGAATGTAAGAAAACAATCCTACACTAAAAATATTTTATCATAGAAGCATAAGCTAGAGTAGTGATATGGCTAACTTAGTTAATATAGCAAGAAGAATACTAAACTTTAGTAAGTTAGTAAAAAAATATGGCTAATCACTTTTAATGACTAGCCATTATATGAATAGAAGCAAGATTGAAAATTAATCAATTAACTTTTAGCTTACTTTTTAGAATTGTTAGAAGTAGCAGCATTTGCTACTTTTTGCGTTTCTTGAATAATTTGCTCAGCTTGAGTTTTTAAATTATTTGTAGTCGCACTAACCGCTTGTTGAGTAGCTTTTGAAACGCCTTCAAAAACTTTTGAGCTAGCACTAACCGCTGATTTTAAATAAGAAATAAAAGGCTCAGTACCTAATGGTGCATTTTTGCTAATATTTTCAATTGTAGCAGAAGCATACTTTTGGCAATCTTGCTGAATATCTTCAACATTAGATTGAATATCTTGTCTAACTTGACTAAATAAATCAAATAACTGTTTGTTATAATCAATAACTTGTTGCTGAATTGGTGCTAAAGCTTGGCTAATTGCATTAGTTTGCTCTTGTGGAGTTTTACTGTTAGCAATTGTTTTACTCGCTTGAGTAAAGTTTGATATATTGTTTTTTACTGTTTGTGTATTTAAATCATACATTTTTGCAAACGCATTGCCAAGGCTTTCTTGTAAAGCTAAAAAATTTTGTAAGTTTTCTTGACCAGCAGCAAATAATTGTTCCATAAAAGCTCCTTGAATTAATCAAATACTAGTTGTGCATCGCAAAATGCAATAAGTTATTCTAACATAACAACATAATTTGTCAATTTTGAAAATAGAATGTTGATAACTTACATATATTTTATTAAAAATGCCATTTTTTATTGCAATCAGTCAATAAATATGATTTAGATTGCAAGGAGATATGATTGAGATATAGAATATACATCAACTATCCATAAATATAACAATTTTCAGTTTAATGCTAAGCCTAAGCTAAAATTAATAAAAATTAAGGGGAAATAATTATAATGAATAATACTAATAATAATGTTAGCAGTAATGTTAATATGTTAAATGCATCAAATATATCTGATATAAAAAAAGGTTATTTACTTGGGTTACTTGCTGTAATTTTATTTAGTATGACTGTTCCTGCTACAAAAATTGCAGTAGTGGAGCTTCCAGCATTTTTTCTTAGTAGTGGGCGAACGATTATTGCATCATTTCTAGCTATTATTTATCTTTTAAGCTGTAAGAAAAAAATACCTGATAGCAAAACTTTAGTAAACTTGTTCATAATTGGATTATGTGTAGCTGTTATATTTCCTATTTGCATATCATTTGCGATGAAGTACACAAATGCAAGCCATGGCGGAATTGTACTAGGAATTTTACCACTAACTACAGCAGCTGTAAGTACCTTATTACTAAAACAAAGATTATCAATATGGTTTTGGGTTTGTGCAATTCTTGGTAGTGTTATAGTGATTGGATTTTCGCTTAAACAAGCTTCTGGTAGTTTACAAATTGCAGATATTTGTTTATTTATTGCAGTAATTGCTGCCTCATTTGGCTACGTTAAAGGTGCAAAACTTACGCAAAAAATGGCAGGAATTGAAGTTATATCATGGGCTTTAGTGTTAATTTTACCGATTATTATACCTATTGCTTTGTTTAATATGCCAAGTCATGATGTACTAAATTCCGCATCTTTAAGTGCTTGGTTATGTTTTTTATATATGGCATTAATCAGCCAATATCTTGGATTTTTACCTTGGTATAAAGGTTTAGCCTTAGGTGGTGTGGCTCAAGTTGGTCAATTACAACTATTGCAACCATTTTTTACTTTAATAATTTCAGCATTACTTTTAGGTGAGCATTTAAGTAGTGAAGTAGTAATATGTTGCCTATCAATTATGGCTGTTGTATACACGGGCAGAAAGTTATCATATAAAAAATCATAAATTTACTATGATAATTTTATATTGAATATGGCTATTAAATAATAGTATACTCATATATACAAGCAAATATAGCTATAAATATTAGCAAATATCATATGATAAAATGTGAAAATGTACAGTATTCATATAATCCTCAAAGACCAATTTTAGTTGATATAGATTTAAGTATCCCTAAAGGTAAAGTAATTGCTCTGATGGGAGCTTCAGGCTGTGGTAAAACAACTCTACTTAAACTACTAAGCGGATTGATTAAACCAAGTAAAGGTAGCATATTAATTGATGATATACCAATTCATAATGCTAACCTAAAACAACTCTACCAAATTCGCCGACGCATGGGCATGTTATTTCAATTTGGTGCATTATTTACTGATTTAGATATATTTGATAATGTTGCATTTCCACTAAGGCAACAAACTAAGCTTAGCGAGCAAATGATTAAAGATATTGTATTAATGAAACTTAATGCAGTGGGCTTAAGAGGTGTAAAGCAGTTGTTCCCTTCTGAAATTTCAGGTGGTATGTCAAGACGTGTTGCGTTAGCTCGTGCTATTGCTCTTGACCCTGAAATTGTTTTTTATGATGAGCCATTTGCAGGACTTGACCCAATTTCAATGGGAGTCATTGCTCAATTAATCCGTGATTTAAGTACAGCACTTGGTTTAACAAGTATCTTAGTTTCACATGATGTACACGAAACATTTTTAATTGCTGATGAAATTTACATGTTATCAAATGGCAAAATTATTGCTAAAGGCACACCTAAAGAATTAAGAGAAAGCCAAGACCCATTTGTACAACAATTTATTCTAGCAAAATCTGAAGGACCTGTAGCTTTTCATCATAAAGCAAAACCAATTCATCTTGATTTTGATATGTAACTCCAAGTTTAGATAAATTATATCTCAAATATAATAAATTTATATATTATTTCAATTAAAGTTTACTATACTTAAATATGTATATAATTTTTCTAGGCTATGGACATAAAAACTGCTATACCTTTTATAATCATTGGATTAGCTGTATTAGCTAAATTTATACATAATAATATGGAAGAGGGTGGTAATTTAGAATTATTTATTCATATATTACTAATAAGTGTAGTAAGCCTATCCATAACTAAACCATATTCAGCAATAGAATCTCCTAAAGTTACAAGCATGACATGGGGTGATGAATATAAAATTAAACATAAATCCAAAAATAGATACTACGTGCTTAATAGATGCTCTTTTCAGGATAAGGAAGGAAATACTATTAATGCTAGTTGTGAACCATCTGATAAATTAATAATTGGTCAAACCTACCATAATGTACAAGTTTCTGCTGTTGAATTATCGCAACCTA
>JBJOQB010000019.1:0-23532 GCA_046050125.1 Pseudomonadota bacterium | reverse complement strand
ATGAACCCTTATTTTTAAACATATATTTACTTAACATATTACATCTTAACTTCTTTTCATATACTTAAATGTAGCACTAGCCTTGCATACCAAAGTATTACGCTCATCATAAACTTCTGATTCACAAAATGCTAATGTTGCTGTTTTATGCACAACTTTACCAACACACTTAACTAAACCATGAGCAGGAGCAAAAAAACTAGATTTTAATTCTAAAGTTACAGCTCCTTTTGGCTCATCTAAGTAAAACCTTGAAGCCCATGACATGCTAACGTCCATTAATGTAACTAACATGCCACCATGACCACTACCCCAGCTATTTACCAAATTAGGCGTGATATCTAATTCTAATACACATTCTGTATTATTTGCATCAATAAATTTAGCTCCAATATATTCTAAAAATGGATTAGGGAGGGGATAGGGTTTATTATTCATAAATATAATTAAAAGATTATTTTAATATTGAATAATTTAAAGCACAATTAGCATCAGTAGCATCATAACCAGCAAAATTATAAACAATTGGTTCGCCATTTGCTAAATTAAGTTCTAAAATTTCTGATTCGCTCATTTTGCCCAAATGCTTAATTAAAGCTCTTAAACTATTGCCATGAGCAGCGATTACCACATTTTTACCTGCTTTAATTTGTGGATAAATAACATTTTCCCAATATGGCACAACACGCTCTAAAGTATCTTTTAAGCATTCTGTACTAGGTAATTTGTTACTATCTAAACCTTGATATCTTTTATCATGTTTAGGGTGATATTCACTTTCTTCACTTAAATCAGGTGGGCATATATCATAGCTACGTCTCCATATTTTCAATTGTTCATCGCCATGTAATTTTGCAGTTTCAGCTTTATCTAGACCCGTTAAACCACCATAATGCCTTTCGTTTAACTCCCATGCATTTACTGTTTGAATCCATAACAAATCCATAGCATCTAAAACATTAAATAGGGTTTTAATGGCTCTTTTTAGCACAGAAGTATAAGCAATATCAAAGCTAAATCCATGTTTTTTGAGTAATAAACCAGCATTATAAGCTTGCTCTATACCTTTAGCTGTTAAATCAACATCTACCCAACCAGTAAAGCGATTTTCTAAATTCCATGTAGATTCGCCATGTCTAATAATAACTAATTGCCCTTGTTGCATTTTTTCCCTATAATCTTTTGTATAATTTATAATTATAAATTAAATTACCTATATCTAAAAGATTTTTGAGAATAAGAGTATACAATTAAGAAAAAAAGAAAGTAACTATCTATGATTAAATATTAGTTAGTGAGGATTGCTAATTTATTCAAAAATTAGTGAAATGAAAAGTCTTGAATTTACTGGTGCCGAAGGTCGGACTCGAACCGACACACTATTACTAGCGACGGATTTTGAATCCGTTGCGTCTACCAATTTCGCCACTCCGGCGACACCGCAAATATATTGCATAGGCTTAGATTTTATCTAGTATTTAGCTTATAGTCAAGCAATCAAGATAATTAACCACAAATATTTTATTAACTATTGGTAAAAGTAATAATTAAAAGTAACAAAACAAAAAACCCAGCATAGAAATATACTAGGTTTATTTAGGCTTAGACTAATAATACAAACTACTAACTAAAATAATGAATAATAAATATTATTATCAATTAAAACTAAGCAACTTCACTACCAATGATTTTTACTTTAATGTTAGATAAAACATCTGCATGTAAAGCAACGATTAAATCATGTTCACCCGTTGTTTTTAATGCACCATTTGGCATACGGATATCTGATTTATTAATGTTTTCAAAACCAATTTTTGCTAATTCTTCAGAGATTACATGGTTATTAACAGAACCAAATAAACGACCATCTAAACCAGCTTGTTGAGTAATAGTAATTAACTTACCTTCTAATTTTTGTGCTAATGCTTGAGCATTTTCTAATTTTTGAGCAGCTTTAGCTAATAATTCAGCTTTTTGTTGTTCAAATTCTGCTCTTGCTCTTGTTGTTGCACGACGTGCTTTTTGGAAACGAACTAAAAAGTTAGCAAAACCTTTTTTAACACGAATGATATCGCCAATACTACCGCGACCACCAACTTTTTCTAATAAAATAACTTCTACTTGCATGAATAACCCTTTGGTTTAGTTACGGTGTAAATCTGTATATGGTAATAAAGCTAAATAACGAGCACGTTTAATTGCTGTGTCAACTTGACGTTGATATTTAGCTTTAGTCCCTGTCATACGTGCAGGAACAATTTTACCATTTTCACCAATAAAATCACGTAATGTGTCTAAATCTTTGTAATCTACTTGCTCGATGTTACCTGCTGTAAAACGGCAGAAACGTTTGCGTTTGAATAACGGGTTTTGTTGATTACGTTTTTTATTATTTAAATCTTTTTTCTTATTGAAGAATGCCATGATTATATCCTTTATTTATCGCTTAAACAGCTACAGATTGTGCACTTTTACGGCTTTCTTCTCTTTGAGCCTCTTTAAGCATAGGGCTGATTGAAGTATCCGCTTTTTTAGTTTTGATAATGATATTACGTAAAATAGCATCATTGAACTTAAATGCATGCTCTAATTCTTCAATAATTTGTGTACCACATTCAATGTTTAAACATACATAATGTGCTTTTGCTAATTTTTGAATAGAATAAGCTAACTGGCGACGACCCCAGTCTTCATAACGATGGATAACACCGTTGCTAGCTGTAACTATATTTTTATAGCGTTCAACCATAGCAGGCACTTGCTCGCTTTGGTCTGGATGTACGATTAGTACAATTTCGTAATGACGTTGTTGTTGCATATATTCTCCTTGTGGATTTATCAGCCATCTAGCATATATTAAACAAGTAATAAGTAACTAAACAGCAAGGAAGCAAAATTATAGCATAATTTTGCCTAATTGTAAATTTACAACTTTTATATAAATTTAGTCTTTATTGAAAAAGTGTAAATATTCAACATTCTTTAATTTCTTTAAAATTTCTAGGCTAATGCTTGCTCTGGTAATTGAGCTAGTAATGTACTGGTAGCACTTACTTTTTGACCTAATTGTACTTTTATATTAGATTCTAAAGGTAAGTATACATCTACTCTTGAACCAAAACGAATAAAACCATAGCGTTGACCAGCATATAATTCATCAGTTGGTTTTGCATAGCATACAATACGCCTTGCTACTAAACCTGCAATTTGCACAAAAGTTACTTTATGCCCTGTATTTGTGTTTAGAATAACTGCATTTCTTTCATTTTCTAAACTTGCTTTATCTAAAGCCGCATTTAAAAAGCTACCTTCAAAATAATGTATAGCCTCAATTTTTCCATCAACAGGACAACGATTTGAATGAACATTAAACACATTCATGAATACACTTACTTTTAAACTTTGCTCATTTGTGTATGGATTTGTATCATTACCAACATATACGATACGCCCGTCAGCAGGAGATACTATGCTATGTTTATCTATATTTTGTGGTAATGCTCTTTGTGGGTCACGGAAAAATTGTACAACGAATACAGTTATAATTAAGCAAAATAAAGACGCATATAATCCAATATATATATAAGATAAAATGGTAGCTAAAATTGCAATTGCTATAAATGCCCAGCCTTCTTTGGCTAAGATTGGGTGTGGGTAATGTGGTATTTTCATAAGTTTATATTTTATAACCGATAACTAGCTTAGGATTATATATCATAGCTTGTTAAAATGGCAAACCCTTTTATACATCTTTATAATCTTTATAATCTCTATAATATAAGTGCATAAAAGGGCATTTTTATGGATAAGTATATTTGTATAAAAATACTATAAATTAGTTCTTAGTTTGGTCAACTAATTTATTTTTTGCAATCCATGGCATCATTTCACGTAATTTAGCACCAACTTTTTCAATTTGGTGGTCAGCAGTGATACGACGACGAGAAATTAAAGTAGGAGCTCCTGCTTTGTTCTCTAAAATAAAGCTTTTTGCATATTCGCCAGTTTGAATATCCACCAAAGCTTGTTTCATTGCTTTTTTAGTTTCAGCAGTTACAATTTTTGGCCCTGTTACATATTCACCATATTCAGCATTGTTAGAAATGCTGTAGTTCATGTTAGCAATACCACCTTCATAAATTAAATCTACGATTAGTTTTAATTCATGTAAACATTCAAAGTAAGCCATTTCTGGAGCATAACCAGCTTCTACTAATGTTTCAAAACCAGCTTTGATTAATTCAACTGCACCACCACATAAAACAGCTTGTTCGCCGAATAAATCCGTTTCTGTTTCCTCTTTAAAGCATGTTTGAATAATACCAGCTTTACCACCACCATTTGCACAAGCATAAGATAATGCTATATCTTTAGCTGAACCACTTTTATCTTGATAAACAGCGATTAAATGAGGAACACCACCACCTTGTGTATATGTACCACGTACAGTATGACCTGGGGCTTTTGGTGCAATCATGATTACATCGAGGTCAGCTCTTGGTGTAACTTGACCATAATGAACATTAAAGCCATGTGCAAATGCTAAAGCAGCACCTTTTTTAATAATTGGCTCAATATGTCTGTATACTGATGCAATTTGCTCATCTGGTAATAAAATCATTACTACATCAGCACCTGTTACTGCTTCATCAATATCTTTTACATTTAAACCAGCATTTACTGCTTTTACCCATGATGCCCCTGTACGACGTAAACCAACTGTTACGTTTACACCGCTTTCATGTAGGTTTAATGCATGCGCATGACCTTGTGAACCGTAACCAATAATAGTTACTTTTTTATTTTTGATTAAATCTAGACTTGCATCTTTATCGTAATATACTTGCATATTTTTCCTTATATTTTAAATAATTATTTAGGCGAATTACCACTAAGTAACAATTTACCTAAATTTTCTACACTCATTTGCGAGGCAATCATTTTAGCTTCTGGTGTCACAAAAACTAACTCAAATCGCTTATCTTTATGTCGTATAATTTCTAAACCAGAAATTAACATATTACGCTTTTCTTCCATCGTTACAGGAGATTTAGCTATAAGAACAGTAGAAGATTTATCTACAAATGTAACCCCTTTTTTATTACCAAAAATATTTGTAAGATTATAAGCATCAAAGAGATAGATTTGTTTAGCAAGCTCAGTTGTTTCTTTACTATCAAATGTACATCTAACACTTAAGTCATTTAAGAATTGGTATTGCACTTTAGATAATTTTTCCTTTTGCTCATCTGTAAGTTTTTGGGTTAAGCAACAATTACTTGTTTCAACATGTGTAAATTTAGCTTGTGTATTTTTTAAATTAATACATGAGTATACAAAACCTATAGTTTTAATTTTTGGCATATTGCCCTCAAACTTAAATATATTTTAATTCTAAACCTTTAAAACTCGTTCGCCCCTGCTAATCCCTGAAACGCCTGTTCTAACAGTTTCTAATATATTTTCACGCGGTAATGCATCAATAAATGCTTGTATTTTTGTAGTGTCGCCTGTAATTTCTATAATATAAATTTTATCATTTACATCAACAATTTTTGCTCTAAAAATATCAGCAAGTCGTTTTACTTCGTCTCTATCTTTGCCTACCGCTCTTACTTTAATTAACATTAATTCACGTTCTACATGAGCATTTTCTGTAATATCAATTACTTTTACTACTTCAACAAGGCGATTTAAATGTTTAGTAATTTGTTCAATTATATCATCTGAACCACTTGTAGTAATTGTCATGCGTGATAAAGAAGGGTCTTCTGTACATGCTACAGTTAAGCTATCAATATTATATCCACGTGCTGAAAATAAACCAACTACCCTTGATAA
This sequence comes from Pseudomonadota bacterium, assembly GCA_046050125.1. GTDB lineage: Bacteria > Pseudomonadota > Gammaproteobacteria > Burkholderiales > Burkholderiaceae > JAHFQJ01. Next base: position 17,691 of record JBJOQB010000019.1, on the reverse strand, counting down.
ACTTCCTGCTTCGTTTTCTAATAGCAATGAGATTATGCGTTTCATTTTTATAGCTCCTCACTACCTAATAACATTTCACTAATTCCTTTACCTGCCTGTACCATAGGCCATACATTTTCGCTAGAATCCGTTCTTATATCTAAAAATACTGTTCTATCTTTATATTTAAATAATGCATCTTGTAATGCTGGTAGTACTTCATCTTTATGTTCAATTTTTATGCCAATATGTCCATATGCTTCAGCTAATTTTACAAAGTCTGGCAATGCGTCCATGTAAGAGTGTGAATAACGTTCATTATATTCTAATTCTTGCCACTGCCTTACCATGCCTAAATAGCGGTTATTTAATGATATGATTTTTACAGGTGTGTCATATTGTAAGCAAGTTGATAACTCTTGGATACACATTTGGATTGAGCCTTCGCCTGTAATCGTAACTACAGTTTTATCTGGGAATGCTTTTTTAACACCCATAGCATAAGGCAAACCAACACCCATCGTACCCAAACCACCTGAATTAATCCATTGGCGTGGCTCTTTAAATTTGTAGAATTGAGCCGTCCACATTTGATGTTGCCCAACATCAGAACAAACATATGCTTCGCCATTTGTAAGTTCTGTCAAGGTTTGTAGCACATATTGTGGTTTAATCAATGTGCTTTTATTATCATATTTTAGGCAATCAATACTACGCCATTCGTTTATTTGTTTCCACCATGGTGCAATTTTTTGCTTGTCTAGTTGTATATCTGATGTTTTTAAAATAGCTAACATTTCTTGTAGTACATCTTTTACATGCCCTACAATTGGTATATCTACTTTTACACGTTTTGATATGCTTGATGGGTCAATGTCAATATGTATAATTTTACGTTTAACGCTTGCAAAATGTTCAGGGTTTCCAATTACTCTATCATCAAACCTTGCACCAATTGAAATGAGTACATCGCAATTTTGCATACTCATGTTAGCTTCGTAAGTTCCATGCATGCCAAGCATGCCTAAACACTGCTCGTGATTTGAGTCAATACTACCTAATGCCATGAGTGTGTTTGTAACAGGGAATCCTGTTATTTCTGCGAATTCTCGTAGTTCTGCACTTGCATTTGCTAAAACTGTACCACCACCAACATAAACATAAGGACGTTCAGCATTCGCTAGTAACTGTAATGCTTTTTTAATGTGTCCGCTATGCCCTTTATTATGAATTTTATATGAGCGTATTTCTACATCTTCTGGATATTCAAATGCACATGTATGTCTTGATACATCTTTAGGTATATCAACCAATACAGGACCTGGTCTACCCGTTTTAGCTAAATAAAAAGCTTTTTTGATGGTTTTTGCTAAATCTCTTACATCTTTTACTAAGAAATTATGTTTTACAATCGGGCGTGTAATACCTACTGCATCACATTCTTGAAATGCATCTTGTCCAATAGCATGAGTTGGCACATTACCACTAATAATTACCATTGGAATGCTATCCATATATGCCGTTGCAATACCTGTAACCGCATTTGTAACTCCAGGCCCTGATGTAACTAATGCAACACCAACTTCGCCCGTTGCACGAGCATAACCATCAGCAGCGTGTACAGCACCTTGCTCATGGCGTACGAGGATATGTTCAATTTCAGTTTGCTGATAAAACGCATCATATATGTACAATACGGCACCGCCTGGGTAACCCCAAATATGCTTGACGTTTTCTTTAATTAAGCTTTGAACTAAAATTTCTGAACCCATTAGCTGTGGCAATTGGGAATCTTGTGAGATTTGTGAGTTTTTTGAATCAGACAAATCATTATTATTTTCATCAAATTGATTTATTATTTTTGTGGCATTCATGCGTTATAACCTTATGCTTGTGCAATTTTTACAAAAAATGGCTGCGGCATGCTTTACATATACTTGTGATATATACTCAGCAAAATATTCGTAGATTTATCAGCCAAAATCTACTTGTGTTCTATAACCAAGATAAGCTATAGGAATGGGAATTAACATTGTATTTACAAGGTATAAGTAAATTTTGTTAAATATAGGCAAAAAATTTATACGTGGTTTTTGCACCCTAGTGTAAGTTATCATAACATAGCTAATTATGGTTTACAAGATTATGGTATTTTATTAATTGTTGTTTTTAATTCAAAAGTTTAACATATATTTAAATTTCAACTTCAATTCTAAAAACAAAAATTATTAGATTGATATGATTTGTAAAAATGATATAATAAAATTTCTTCCAATAATTTTTAAGGAATTTATATGCCAATACAACATTACTATGCAAAACCTAAATTAGCACAAGAAATAACGGAAGGTTTTTATTCACTAAAATCTATTAATCCCCATAGATGGATTAGTACTATTGTCAAAGTAACAAAAAAATCAGATGATTTATTTAAAATAACCGCTAATCATGGTAATTCAGATATTTATTTTATTGGACACTTTGAAGAATGCACATGCTCAAAAGATGATAAAGGTATTACTGATATTAATAAATTGGGTAAATTAGGTGTATTAGCTGGCAATACTTGTTTTGACACAACTTGGCATCAAATTGGTAGCGGTATAGAAATTAGTAAGCAAGATTTAGTACTAAATCTTTCAGAAGGAAGCTTAAAGTTCTCATCAACTAGATAGCATCTAATTGTTATAAAACCGAGTTATATATAAATAGTTCGGTTAATATATTTACTGTATAATACATATCATATATAAAACCTACAAAAGTACTATATGATTCGCTTTGCTATTGCTCAATTAAATTCACATATTGCAAATCTTGAACAAAATCTAATTAAAGCAACCAATTCATGTATTGAAGCTAAGCATAATAATGCTGATATAATTATATTTCCCGAGCTATTTTTAACAGGCTATACACCGCAAGATTTACTGCTAGAATGTGAATTTATTAAATCCTGCCAAGAGCAATTATTCAAATTTAAACAACAAACTAAGCATTTAGATTTATATATAATAATTGGGCATATTTCAAATGGAAGCAATAAAAATACTATTCATAATAGTGCATATGTAATCTACAAAGGCGAAGAACTAGCTGTTTACAATAAAATTAATCTACCAAATCATGGTGTATTTGATGAAAAACGCTACTTTAGTGCTGGTTATCAACCAACTATAGTCAATTTTAAAAATACTAACGTAAGTTTAGAGTTAGCTATTTGTGAAGATATTTGGCATACAAAATCATATGATGACAATACAAAACATGGCGACATTTTAATTTCAATCAATGCCTCGCCATTTCAAATCAATAAACACCCTGAGCGTGTAGAAAAATTATCGCAACATATTCATAAAAAACAATCAGCAGTTTATGTAAATATGGTTGGTGGGCAAGATGAAATTGTGTTTGATGGCTCATCTTTTATTTTAGATAATAATAATCAATTAACTACTCAACTGGCAAAATTTAAAGAGCAAATTGCATACCATGATTATGATGAAAATAAAAAAAATTGGATTAGGCAGGATAATAATATAAGCTTAAATCTAAATATTTTTGAAGATATTTACAATGCAACTGTACTTGCAACTAGAGATTATGTAAGAAAAACCAATTTCAAAAAAATAGTTTTAGGTTTATCTGGCGGAGTTGATTCTGCTTTAGTTGCATGCATTGCAGTTGATGCTTTGGGTAAAGAAAATGTACATACAATTATGATGCCATCAGAATATACATCTGATATATCTTTACAAGATGCACAGCAACTAGCTCAAAATTTAGGCATTTCATATGAAATTATTGCAATTTCGCCAATTTTAGATGCATTTAAGCAAAGTTTATCAGCATCATTTGATAATTTACCTGTTTTAACTAATGATGTAAGCTTTGAAAATCTACAAGCCCGCATTCGTGGAAATTTGCTCATGGCATATTCAAATCGCACAAATTCACTGGTTTTAACTACAGGGAATAAAAGCGAATTAGCGGTTGGATACTGTACTTTATATGGCGATATGTGCGGAGCATTTAATCCAATTAAAGATATATTGAAAACACAGGTATATAAAGTTTGTGAATATTATAATAATATCAATACTCATAAAATCCCTCTACGAATTTTAACTAGAGCACCATCAGCAGAATTGCGACCAGACCAAACCGACCAAGACAGCTTACCACCATATGAAATACTCGATAAAATTTTGGTTGAGCATATTGAAAAATATAAAAATGCAGATGAAATAATTGCTGGGGGCATTGATGCACATACAGTAAAACGCATTTTAAGATTGATAAAAATTAATGAATATAAACGCAATCAAGGGGCAATTGGCGTAAAAATTAGTAGCCGTGCTTTTGGCAAAGATTGGCGTTATGATATAAGTAAATTTATTGGATAATAATTCGCAAATATATTAAAATTATAAAAAATAAAATATTTAATATATTAAATGAGAAAAATTCATGATATGCATCAAAAATACTTATTATCTCGAGTTAAGCTACCTGAATTAGCACATTTAAAAGATAAAGATATAGAGCAATTAAGAACTGAGCTGATGGACGGAGAACAGGGATATGCATTTATTCCTGTTGATGAAAAAAATATTCAAAAACTACGTAATATAACTGCAAAATTAGATACGCAAACTATTCGTCCACAGACCTTATATAAACCCGCCATAACAGCTATTGATATACAAAACTCGCCGATAGTAAAACAAATAATTAGCATATTTAATCGATTGGCAAATGAAGATTTTATATTAACCCAAAAGCAAAATAATAAAGATAAAAAAAGTACTACTAAAGCTGATGATAATCTTTTAAATCCTCCACATCAATCCAAACAGGACATAAAACAAGAAGAAGATAAACAAAAAAAGGATTTAGAATTAGAAAAAACGCCGAGAAGCACTTTAAATTTACATAAATACAAGCATAATAATATACCCATAGCTACCATTTTACACAATCCAGCTGGCGAAATTCCACATATTAATACAAAAGATAATCCAACATTAATTGCAACATTAGCTATAAATGGCAAACCGATGCTAGCAATTACTCCAAATTTAGCACGTGATTTATTTGATTTTCCTGAAGATGCAAAAAAGCGAGTGCTATTTAAAAATGGCAAAGATATAATAAAAGATGTTAAATCAACTATCATTAAATATTTTAGACCTGTAAAAGAAAATGGAATAATAATATACAAAGGTTCGGGCAAATTAACCGACCCTGTACTAAATCAGGCAATTAAGCCATTGCTATATGCCTCGCCACAAATTATGCAAATTCTTGATAGTAAAGCTAAAGGAAAAGGAAAAGATAAAAATAAACACGAACACCGAGATGTACTCATAATTAAAGCTAGCCCTAAAAATAACAGCTAATTTATGCTATATATTATGCCATATACAAAAAATATATTACATATAATTTAAATATAATTAATCAAAACTGCTTAAATGCCTAGATATTTTTAAATTAAACTAATTTCACATATCTGCAATTATCTCTTATAATACTTGCATCTTCAACGATTATTCATAGAAAGTAAAAGATGAACATTAATTTAAATGGTAAAATTGCTCTTGTAACAGGTGCAAGTCGTGGAATTGGTAAATCAATCGCTCAAGCTTTAGCGCAAGCAGGTGCTTATGTTTTTGCTACAGCAACCAGTGAAACAGGTGCTGAACAAATTAGCGAATATTTAGGGGATAATGGTCAAGGTTTAATTTTAAATGTTAATGATAGCATCGCTTTAAATATTATAATTGATAATATTTTAAAAACTAAAGGTCAAATTGATATTTTAGTTAATAATGCAGGAATTACTAAAGATGGTTTAGCTATGCGTTTAAAAGATGAAGATTGGCAAGCCGTTTTAGATACTAATTTAAGTTCTGTATTCAAATTAACACAATTAGTGTTAAAACCTATGATAAAAGCTAAGAATGGTAGTATTATAAATATTACGTCAATTGTTGGTGCAATAGGTAATGCAGGGCAATGTAACTATGCTGCAAGTAAGGCTGGTGTAGTAGCATTTAGTAAAAGCTTAGCCCGTGAAGTTGGTAGCCGTGGCATTAGAATTAATTGTATCGCTCCGGGGTTTATCGAAACAGATATGACTGATGTTTTAAGCGACACCCAAAAGCAAAGCCTACAACAACAAATTGCATTAGGCAGATTAGGCAGTACTCAAGACATAGCAAATTCTGTATTGTTTTTAGCTAGTGATTTGGCTAATTATATAACTGGTTCGGTGTTACACGTAAACGGTGGCATGCATATGAATGACTAGCCCAAACTAGGGTTACATTATATTTATAATGAATAAAGTAATTCATTAAATTAGTTATATTAGTCTAAAGTAAAAATAAAAATCTGCCTTTAACTTATTTAATTAATTTAAACAATTTAAATATAGCTAAAATAAATTTGAATTTAAAGCTATTCTTCATTATAAATATAAGCATATGAGGATTAATTTAAGAAAAAAAACCAGCTTTTTAGACATGCTCTCTAAAGATAGCTCTATATTTCACAATGTAGAAAAAGCCCATGAATATATTCCCCTACACAAAAAAAATGCTAGTTCAGATAAACTTATATTATTTAGTAATAATTTAAGCTATTCATCTTTTCCACCAAAAACTAATAATTTAGAGCATGGCTTCATTATTGATTGCGAATTGCAGTATGATTCTTTTAGTTATGTACTTGTTAGAACAGCATATAAAAAACATGGTGTGTTTTACATTTATCAAGCTAATCGAAAAATTGTCGGGATTAGTGATACGCTTGAGCAAGCAAAAAACATGATTACTCAAGAAATAAAATCAATTATTGATTTTCAGTGTAATTGAGATGATTACATTTTGGATACTACAGTTTATACCATAAAACCGCATAAGCTAAATAATTTATATAGCCTTAGTTGTAACAGCATGGAACAAACAACCCACCCATCAACTCTTATCGAAGGTATCTACGAACGAGAAACTGAAAAACTAACAGCAAATATGTTTAATATTTCAAATAGCATTTATTTAGGGCAATACTATCGTGATTACGCATCAAAACATTTGAAAAAAATGCCTGTTTTTTTACGTAATATATGTAATGGCATTTATCATTGGGGGCAAAAACATTATTCTTGTTCTTTTGCATCTCTTTTAAATGCTTATCAATGTAAAAATATTGAAGATTTTTGTGCGAGAGTTATTCCCGATATACCAAAATTTACTATAAAAGAATGGATTGCAAATTGCTTTAGTAAAGAAGGAACAAGCATAGATTTATTGGTTGATAATTTTGGAACAGGCAATAAATTTGTTATTCAACAAGAACAAGATGTGTATAATATTGAAATCCCTAACCGAGCAATTATATATGAAGATAAGCATTTTTACGCTTTTATCAAACAGCATGATAAATTAATTATTATTGATAGTATAAAATCATATATTGAAGAGAATCACTCTTCTAATCGCAATATTAATGCATTTGCTCGTGAATATTTTGTCAATAAAATTAATAATAAAAAAGGCGAAGGGTTTATTATTATTGAATTAAAATAGTTAGAATGAAATATATAAATATGATAAAATAACAACAATTATTTATTATAATAAATAAATTTATAAATTATGCTATCAAAATTGATAAATAAAATTCCATATCCGATTAGAAATGATTTTGATAATTCATCAAAATTTTCTAGGCAAACATTAAAAGAATATGGCGAATCACGCAATTTAACCTGCTTAGTCCAAGGTGCTGGATTGTCAGGGTTTACTGATGCATTGCAAGCACATAAAGATGGAATAAACAGCATAATTTTATGTGAAAAACGTATAAAATCTGAAGAAAGAGAAAACATCGTAGCACTTACACCTGAAACACTTGAATACTTAGAAAGCTTGGGCGTAAATACAGATAATATACCTAAATTTAGCATAAATGATGACCAAAGCTTATGCCGACCTGCTAACAGCCATCATGTTGGCTTAATAAAAATCAAGCATTTACAGCAAATTATGCATAAAGCATGTGAAAAATTAAACATTATTATACTTAACAATTCAACCGCAGAAATAAAGAAAACCAAAGATAGCAAACGCTTAGTAGCAAATGTTATAGATAACAGCACAAATGAAATTATTGTCAAAGAATGCGAGCCTGATTTAATCTGCCTTGCTTTGGGTAAGCAAAATCAAAATTATTTAAAACAATTTGGCATAAAATTAAAAACATCTTACAGCCCATTTCAAACAAAAGTTGCTAAATTAGGATTTGAAAAAATGCCTGTTCTCATTTTTCAACTTAAAGCAAAAAATCCTGAAAATAATAATAACAAAGTTTGTTTACATGGAGATATTCATCAATATAAACTAGATGATAAAGCAAACACAACGCAATTACTTGCAGCTAGCATTTTTCATTTACATGATATATATCAATTTAATTTACAATTACCCACAGGAAAAATTGCAAATCAAAAAATTAAAGATGAAATTACCTTAAAATTTGTAAATAAATATCTCAACAAAAATTACACTAGCGTTGATGAGATTGAACAAGATTTTGATTTTTGCCTATTTGACCATAAAGATGATAATAAAAATGGCGAATCATCATTAAACTTAAATCAAGCAAATTCTGCAATTAATCCGCCTAAATATACAACTATTTTATGTGAAAATACAATTGTAAATAAAGCATTTGCACATTGTTGGTGTTTCATCGCCATTTGGTGCAGTTGGAATTGATACAGCAATAAGGCAAGATGGCATAAGTTTTGGCAAGCTCACAAAATTAATTGTAGGATTGCATAATCGAAGTGTTATTAAATCTGATAAAAACAATAAAGATAAATCATTACAGCAGTTTTCAGATGACACATTAGAATCACATACCAAATGGGCGATATTAAGCTCATTTAGTATGCAAAAGCGAAAAGATAAAAAATAATCAAATATTATTAACAAGTATTTAACTCTTATGCAAACTATGCGATAACTCTAAGTATTCCCTTGATTGCATTTCAATAATTCTTGATACCGTACGATGAAATTCATTCGCAAGCAAACCCTCAGTATATAACTGCTCTGCTTCAACATCAGCAGACATAATTAATTTTACTTTATGGTCATATAAAATATCGATTAGCCACGTAAAACGACGGGCAGGAGTTGACATTTTAGGTGGCATGTAAGGAATATCAGACAAAATAATCGTATTAAATTGTAATGATAATTCTAAGTAATCATTTTGCGAACGAGGACTATTACATAATTCCTGAAAATCAAACCAAACAATATCTGCACATTTATACTTTGCATGAATTTGGCGATTTTCAATATAAAGGCTACAGTTTTCTTCAATATTATCTGATTGTGCTAATTTTTTGAAATTATTTAATAATAAATTATGCGTATCAGCTGTAATCGGCGTATGGTAAATATTCATTTGCTCTAAACTACGAAATCTGTAGTCATTTCCACCATCTAAATTTACAACTTGCAAATGCTTGTTTAGCAAATAAATTGCAGGTAAAAAACGCTCACGATGTAAACCATTTAAATACAAATCTGATACATTATAGTTTGAAGTTAGCACAAAAAAGATATTATACTTAAATAAAGCATGAAATAATTTATCAAAAATCATTGCATCGGCAATATCATTTATATGAAATTCATCAAAGCATATTACCCTATATTGGCTCGCAATTTTTTTAGCCACGCTATCAATCGGGTCAGCTTTGCCACGTAGTAGCTCTAATTCCTTATGCACATTTCGCATAAATTCGTGAAAATGCAAACGTACTACGGCTAAATCAGCGTAATCCTGCTGTAAATACTGAAAAAAACTATCCATTAAAAAGCTTTTTCCTCGCCCTACACCGCCCCAAAAGTAAACACCATTATTAATAATCGTATTCTTTGATACAAAGATTTTTTTAAGAAAACTTACACCTGAACTGAAATTGCTACTATTACGATAATTTGCCAACCAGTAAGTATAATGTTGTTCTAATGCATTGCTTGCATTTGTTTGCGAGCTATCTGCTACATAGCCCTTTTGCTGTAGTCTTTGCTGATAAAATAATTTGAAACTCATTAAAATATTTCTATAATATTAATATATTATTATGGATAAAACACCACAACTTTAAAACTTGAAATTGCTTGATTAGTTTCAAATCTTAATTTAATTGGCAACTCTTCATTTGCTCTTAAACCATATGTTTCCAAGCGTTTCCAGTCAGATGGTTTTAAGAATACTTGTGGGTGAAAAACTCGCCTCGTGATAATTTGCTCATTTAAATCAAATAAAGAAATTTCTAAACTTGGCATAGCTGCTTCGCCTGCAAACCTGTTTTGCAAACCAACATTTAAGATATAACGATTAGCATTTATGCTTAAATCTTTTTGCATATCTGAAAACGAGACAACAGGATTATCCTTTAATTTTAATGGTGCTAACTGCCCACCAAATACTTTAGCTAAAAGCTTTAATGCTGGTGCTGTACTTGGCATTGCATTTGCAATATTATTTTTCTGCCAATATAACAACTGAATCATCAAAGCTGTTCCTAAAACTACATTTGCTAAGATAAATATAGGTCTTTTCTTTTGCGAACTACCCCAATCATTTAGGCGTTTATTTAGGTTAGTATTTCCTACTAATGTTCTTGGCGTGTTATCTTCTTTTTCTTCTGTGCTTTTCTTAGAATTTAAAAACTTTAAGAATGTTAGTTTAGCCGTAATCTTCTCTAAAATACTAATCGACACAGGCATTGTTGATTGTGTAATTGATGATGTTTTCTCTGCTTTATCTGATATATCATCTACTGCTTTGGTATTTAGTTGCTGTATATTCCTATAGGTAATTTTCTGCAAGCTTTGTTGGATAGATTGCCCATCATTTTCTTCATCATTATCAGTATCACTAGGATTTTTATTTGCTTTTATTTGTTGCAATTGTTGTTTTCTAGCATTACTTTCTGTATTTACAGAGCTAGCACTTACTGATGCTGGTTTTGGACTTGATTGTGCTGATGAAGGAACTGGAGTTGAGGCTTTTTCAACAGGTCTAGCATTTGGTGCTGGTGCTGGTGCTTGTTTTACTGCCACTTGAGGCTTTTCTTGAGAACTTTGTGAGCTTTGTTGATTTTGAGAAGCCGTACGCACCTGATTTACCCCAGCTTGTTGCGTGCTTTTTTTTATCTCATTTTCAATAGCATTAAATACATTACTGCATGATGCACAACGCACCAAGCCTTTATATTTACTCAATATTGCATCTGCTACATTAAAAGTAGTATTGCAATGAGGGCATTTAGTTATAATAGTCATAAATATTACGTGTACTTAATTTCCATGGGGATATTATATTATAATACATATGTTTTAGTAATATATAGTAGTAATACTTTTAGTTGCATAAAAATAAACTTGGTAAGAATATTACTATTTCTGAGAGTATTAATTATAGATAGTTATTTTATTAATTTTATAAGAGTATATCTTATACATATAAAATTCTTTATTTTAGGTAACTTATCTAGAATGGCGTCATACCTGCGAAGGCAAGTATCTAGAGTTTTTATTTACTGTATTCCCATCTACACGGGAATGACATTCAATCAGCTTTTATCTATCTATATTGAACACTCTCCTATTTCTTATCAATATGAATTGTAAAAAACGTCTCACATCTATCAATTAAATCTTCTAATTTACCACCACTATAAGCAATCCTTCCTCGATTATCATCTGTGTAATCAGTTGGGCTTGGGTCTCGCACGAGTGCTTTTACTATACGTGTTTTATCTTCATTTAACACTAAACCAGTTAATACAACTGCATGGCTACTACTACTAGTACCATAACATAAAATTAGTGGTCTTTCTTTATCTAATTCAGCTTTAATTTTTTCTAAAGTATCTTTATTTTCTAAAAATTTATTTTGTCTTATGCTTAAATTAAAACCCTTTTCATTACAAATTTTACGAATACTTTTCTCTATTTCACTATCAGTACCACCAAGATTTGGAATCACAGGTTTGTTACCATACCAATCGCAACCATGAATACCAGAAACAATATCTTTTTGAGTAACAGCAGGAATGCCATGGTAACGCAAAATCATTTTTATTGAAGCTGCCCAACACCAATTTCGATTGTCTTGCATACTAGCTGCATTATCCATTTTTTCAATATTCACGCCTGTAGCATAATATCTTGGTCTAGGTTTACTTGGATTAGATAAAGTCCTAGACTTTAATCCGTCAATGTTTTTAGATAAAGGTTTTGGCTCATCTGTAAATTTTTTAGTATAAGAAGCAGGGACATATTTCACCGATGATGATAAATTGCGATGTTCTGGACGAAAATCATATCTTAGTTCTTTTAATAAATCACTTGATACCTCATCAAAAAAATCATATAGCATGTGAGAAAAAAAATATCTATTGCTAATTGGGTCGCTTGTTGTTCTTGGTGGCATAATTTAATATAAAATTTGTTAAATATATCTAAATAATAACTGCTACAAAGCGGAGCTTGTAAACAAATAACTATTCTTTATTTATATGTTAGTATCTACATAAGATAGCATAAATTAATTACTTTATTCAATATAAATATCTTATTTTGTTGTTAAGTATTTATTTTCTACGTTTTCTTCTACGAGGTTTTTGTAAGTCGATAAAGAATACTGTTTTTATACTATCTAAAAAATTCACTAAATCTGTATCTTCATAGGTAACTTTCCCCCCATCTTTAGATTTTGAGGGATTACGGATAAATAATTTACTAATTTTACTACCATCTGCATTTGTAACAATTCCTGTAATGAGCGCTAATTTTTTCACACCTAATTTAGGATTAGTATATGAAATCATTACAGGTCTATCATCTTTTAATTCATTTATAACTAAACCAACTAATTTTTTAATTTTAGGCAAACTAGTGTTATCAAATTTCTCTCGTATTACACTTGATGTATACTTTGCTTTTTCAGCAATTTTATCTATACTTTCAGCAATTTCTTTATCGCCTGCTGTTCTATTAATAGATTGAACTGCAAACCAATTTACAATACCATATGTGCTAAAAGCAATATCTTTTTGCTTAATATCAATACCATATAACTTCATTACCATTTGTACACAAGCAACCCATTCCCATTTGCTTTTTTCTTTTTGAGATACACAGCTATCCATTTCATCTACATCAATACCAAAAGCTAGCTTGCTTTCGCTTATATAATAAGAAAGTTGATTCTGCAAATTATGTATTGTTAAATTTTCTAAAGTTAAATTATATTTTATTATTGGTGGGGGCGGAGGTGGTACAATAACTTCTGGCTGTAATGGCTCTAGATATTGAGTAAGATTTGGCGGAGATAATGGAAGCACATCATCTTGTCTATCCCTTACATTATATAATGGCTCTCTTTGAATCTCACGAATTGGTCGTTGCGATACATTTATATATCGATTATTGCCTATAGGTTGAACATACTCAATTGGTGGTAGCGTAACTCTTTTGGAAGTTTTTTTAACTCTAATTTCTGGCGATAATATGATTAATTGTGGCATAATTTTAAATAAAGTTATTCATTTTGCATAATTATAGCTAAATCAGATTTTTTGTCATAGAGCAAATAGAAAATAAGTTTTAATAGTAAATATATTTATTAAGTAGTATAAAATGAAAAAACTGCATCTTGCTTTTAATATGGCGTAATGCAGTTTTGTATAACTTAAATTATTTAACTAAATTACAACCTTATAATCTTGAAATAACATCATCTTTACCTAAAATTTGCAATACCTTATCAATTGCAGGAGTATGTGTACTGCCTACAGTTAATAATCTTACAGGCATAGCTAAGGCAGGCATTTTTAAACTAAATTGTGCCAAAACTTGCTTGAATATTTTTGCAATATTTTCTGATTGCCAATCACTAACATCTAAGTTTCCTAGTTCTGCTTTTAATACTTTAATTGCATCGTTTACATTTTCAACACTAGTATAATTATTTAATTCCGTTGATATATTATCTAAACTTGGCGTTATATAAAATATACTCGCATTTTGAGCTAGCTCTTTCAAGGTTGAGCTTCTATCTTTTAACAAACTAACAATAAGTTCTAAATTCTTTGTTGAATAGGCAGATAAATCATAATTGCATTTTTCAAAGAATGGCTTTACTAACTCTAATAAATCAGCATTTGATGTTTGTTTAATATAATGTGCATTTAACCACTTTAATTTATCGCCATTAAATTGTGTTGCTGATGCACCCAAATGATTTAAATCAAACCATTCTACAAACTGTTCAACGCTAAAAATTTCATCATTACCATGACTCCAACCAAGGCGGGCTAAGTAATTTACAATTGCTTGAGGTAGATATCCCTCTTCAGCATAACTCATAACATGCATCGCACCGTTACGCTTACTCATTTTCTCGCCTGCTTCATTTAGAACTGTTGGCAAATGCCCATAAACTGGAATTTGTTCCGCACTTTTACCTAATGCAGTTAGTAAATTAATTTGCCTTGGAGTGTTATTTACATGGTCATCGCCACGGATTACGTGAGTAATTTCCATATCAATGTCATCAACCACTACGCAAAAATTGTAAGTTGGCATGCCATCAGTTCTAGCAATGATAAAATCATCTAATTCTTCATTTGCTATGCTAATTTGCCCTTTTACTGCATCTTGCCATGTTACTAAGCCAGACAAAGGATTTTTAAACCTAATTACAGGCTTAACTCCTTGTGGTATTGCTGGTAGTGTTTTATTTTCTTCTGGTCTCCATGTACCATCGTATTTTGGTTTTTGTTTGGCAAGTTGCTGTGCTTCACGCATTGCATCTAGTTCTTCGGGCGTGGTGTAACAGTAATATGCTAAACCATTATCCAGCATTTGTTGTATTACTTGTTTGTATCTGTCCATTCTTTGTGTTTGATAAAATGGACCTTCATCAAAATTTAAGCCTAACCATTCCATGCCTTGCAAAATCACATCTACGGCCTCTTGGCTTGAACGCTCTAAGTCTGTATCTTCAATACGCAAAATAAATTTGCCTTGACAATGACGAGCAAAAGCCCATGGATACAAAGCTGAACGAATGTTACCTAAATGAATAAATCCAGTTGGACTTGGTGCAAAACGTGTACGAATATTATGGATATTTGACATAATGAATTTAACTTTGATGATTAATATTTATGATATTTTTGATTTTTGAAAGTGATAAGCTCAATTTGATATTTTAACTAGCGTCATTTCTGGATACCTGCATTAGCAGGTATGACGTATATATGTATATTAAATACTATCTATGCTAAATTTGAATACATTTCTTATTCAATCTCTTTAATCGTGCCTTTTGGTAGTACATGACTAACTGCACTTTTTTGGCATTTAATTTCTAAATTATTTCCAATTTCGATTGATATATAACTATCATTTACTTTGCTTACTTTACCAAGTATGCCTCCAATAGTAATTACTTCATCGCCTTTTGTAATATTTGCAATTAATTTTTGTTGTTCTTTTTGCTTTTTTAATTGCGGACGCATTACAAAAAAGTACATAAATACAAAAATACCTAAAATCGGTAATAAAGAAGTTAAGCTACTACTTGCTGCTGCACCTGATGCTGTTTGTGCTACTGCTTCACTAATGAATATACTCATAATTTATTTCTTATATATTATTGTTTGGTTTATTTTATCTAGTTAATCAAAAAATGATTTTTAATTTTAAGCATTATTTAAGCATTAAATTCGCCATAATTGCGTAATCTAATATATCTTCTTTCTAATAATTTATCTGATTTTAAAATTGCTAAAGGTCTAAACACTTCTGTTAAAGCACGCTTTAGATTATGCGCTGCAATCGCATGGTCTCGATGAGCTCCACCTAAAGGCTCTTCTACTACTTTGTCTACTAAACCATGTTCTAAAATGCGTTTCGCAGTTAATCCTAGTGCTTGTGCTGCTTCAGGTGCCATTGCTGCACTTTTCCATAAAATACTGGCACAACCTTCAGGAGAAATAACTGCATAAGTTGAATGCTCCATCATTAAAACGCTATCCGCTACTGCAATAGCTAAAGCACCGCCCGAGCCACCTTCGCCAATAATAGTGCTAATAATTGGTACATTTAATGCTGCCATTTCAAACAAGTTTTTTCCAATCGCCTCGGATTGATTTCTTTCTTCTGCATCAATGCCTGGGTAAGCCCCTGGAGTATCAACAAATGTAAATACAGGTAGCTTAAATTTTTCGGCTATTTTCATTAAACGTAAAGCTTTGCGGTAACCTTCTGGCTTTGACATACCAAAATTACGCATAGCACGCTCTTTTGTATCACGCCCTTTTTGATGCCCAATTACCATGCAAGCATGCCCATTAAATCTAGCTAATCCACCAATAATAGATAAATCATCAGCAAAATGCCTATCGCCATGCATTTCATGAAAATCAGTAAAAATATGGTTAATATAGTCTAAAGTGTATGGACGTTGTGGGTGTCGTGCAACTTGTGCTGTTTGCCATGCTGTTAATTTACCGTAGATATCTTTAGTAAGTTGCTGGCTTTTTTTAGTTAAGGTTTTAATTTCTGAGGAAATATCTAAATCTTTACTATTTCCATCAACTGCGATAAGTTGTTCAATTTTTTCTTCTAGGTCTGCAATTGGCTTTTCAAAATCTAGAAATGTATTTTTAGTCATTCTTCTAAGCTATATACATATTAATGTCATATGATACCTGTTTTTATATACTTGAACAAGTTTAATCACTTTTAAAGCAAAATATGGGTAACTTAATCAATTTTAGAATATGTATAGATTAAATTTGATTAGACATGATTAATTTTTGTATGCTAGAATATATTTAAATTAGGGGATTGCCCACTTAATTTGATGATATAGTTAACTAACTATATATGGACAGGATTAGTATTGCATGATAATCAAAAATACCCAGTATTTCTCTTAGAGTATCCATTTCTTACACTTTTATCATCTCCACATTTTTTACATATTATCTTCATCTTAATAAAACATTTATTATATCATCAAATTAAGTGGGCAATCCCCAAACTTTTATTATATAGTTATATAAATTTATACATATGAGAACAAATATAGCATCATCAATCATTTGTCATATACCAAATAAGCAAAAAATTGTTTTGAAAACAGACGATAATTCAGAATTTAAAAATCTTTCTGCAAACTTATTGGCTCAAAATTTTTCAAGACAAAAAATTGCATATTGTATTAATATTCATGATTTGAATAGCCACTTAATTGACACATCGCAAACAATTTATACATGTTTTAAGCAGGCTTTGCAACAATGTGGCATAACAGATGAACAATAAATTACCTGCTTGATAGTAAAAATATAGATGAATTTACCCTAAATTTAAGAGACAAAAGCTATGCAAATGGTAAACAAGATAATTATGTAAATCAAATAATTAAAAAAGAGCCATTTATGTCTAACCAAGAATTAAGAGATAAGTTCTCAAAAATTGATAAATCACAGAGTTTACATGCTCCATTGCCACGCAGGTTATATGATAAAAATTATGCTGGTACAAACATATTTACCAATATATGGACAAGCCTAATTAAAATAGACAGCTATGCAAA
>JBJOQB010000018.1:0-12265 GCA_046050125.1 Pseudomonadota bacterium | reverse complement strand
AAGGCACTCATAATATTACTATCACTATAGCTATTTACTATAGTTTGATACATTTTATTATTACTTTTTATATATGGTACGCCATCTAAAATAGCAACTTTAATAAAAGAATTGCT
The DNA here is from genome assembly GCA_046050125.1 of Pseudomonadota bacterium. Lineage (GTDB taxonomy): Bacteria > Pseudomonadota > Gammaproteobacteria > Burkholderiales > Burkholderiaceae > JAHFQJ01. The sequence continues at coordinate 12,149 of JBJOQB010000018.1, read as the reverse complement.
TGGATAGTCTAAAACTGAAAATGCATCATTAAGTTGAGCATTTTGATGTCCACCAAAATCAGTAAGAAATTTTGCTTCACCAATTATATACTTCTTATTAAATCTAGCTATAAAATCAAGACCTTTATTGTTATTATATCCAAACTTATGTTTTGCAAAGTTTGCCATTACTTCATCACTACCTTCTAAAATAGCATCTTCATCATTTTCTTGAAATTTATTTAAATCTACAGGCATAATTCCTAATGATTTATTTTTAATCCATCTCTTAAACATAGGGCCAATTTGTCTATTTGTTTCTTTAGGTTCACAACATCTTTCATATATTTTATCTAGTCCCATTTCATACATTCTTCCGCAAATACGATTAATAGTTTTAGGATTTCTATTAATAGCTGATTTATCTCTTCTTAAGTAAGCAATGTAACTATCTTTTATTGGGAATAATTCTAGCTTAATTAACTCATTTATAAGTAAATTATTATCTTGAGTAATAAATGCGTTTTGAATATTATTCCATAATTCAAGATTTATATCTCTGATTCCATCTGGAATAGTTGGATAAACATGAAATAAATCATCTAAATAAGATTTCTGATTAGCATATTCTATACTGAGGTTTAGCCAATAATTCATATCTTATGCCTTTGCAAATTGCTGTAAAAATCTAGTATCACCTTCAAAAAATAAGCGTAAATCACTAATTCCATATTTCAACATTGTCAAACGCTCTAAGCCTGAACCAAATGCTATACCCATATATTTGTTGGAATCTATACCCATATTTTCTAAAACTTTAGGGTGTACTTGCCCTGCTCCTGATATTTCAAGCCATTTTTGTTGGTTATTGCGTGAAAATGCCATATCAATTTCTGCTGATGGCTCGGTAAATGGAAAGTATGATGGTCTAAATCTTACTTCAATACTATCATCTTCAAAAAACACTCTTAAGAATTTAGTATATACAGCTTTTAAATCTGCAAAGCTCACATCTGTACCTATCCACAAACCTTCTACTTGATTAAACATTGGCGAATGTGTAGCATCAGAATCAACTCGGTAAGTACGACCAGGTGCAATAATTCTAATATCTGGCATAAGTGGCTTATCAGCATGTTTTTGTACATGTTGCTGCGCATACCTTACTTGAATTGGGCTTGTGTGAGTACGTAATAGCAAATTTTGCCCATCTGTATCTACATTTTCAAGATAAAATGTGTCTTGCATGCTTCGAGCAGGGTGATTTAATGGAGAGTTTAAAGCAGTAAAATTAAACCAATCAGTTTCAATTTCTGGGCCTTGGGCAATGCTAAAACCTAAACTTGAAAATATTTGCTCAATTCTATCTTGTGTAATCATCACAGGGTGTAAACTACCTAATTGTTGTTTTCTACCACTTAAAGTTACATCAATTTTTTCAGCATTTAATTTTTGTTGTAGAATTTGATTATTAATTTTTGTCTTTGCTTGTTCTAAAACATCTTCAATAGCTTTTTTTAGAACATTAATTTCTGCACCTTGTTGCTTTTTTTCTTCAATAGATAAGCTAGCTAACCCTTTTAATAAAGTGGTTACACTACCAGATTTACCTAAAAACTTAGCCTTTTCTACTTCTAAATCATTTAAGGTATTGCAGTGATTAAACGCTTGTTGTGCTTGATTAAGAATTTCTTCCAAAGACATAAATCTTACCTTTATTTATTTTTGCTTAATGTCTAATTATAACTTAAGTTGTAGAAACGACAAAGCATATATAAAGCATATATAATCAATAATTGAAGATTATAGAAAATACAAGATTTGTAAAATTTGAACTTATGCGGTATTTTTTTAATATGTTATTAAATATGTATAAACTTAATAAACTTATTGAATGCAGAAAATAACTATTCAATACATGATTAGGTATAATTACGCCTTGCCATTTTGTGTATAAATAGTATAAAGTATATGCGTTCTGTGATTTAGCTAATTGATATATAGTATAGATAACTAAATGATAATTATTTGCTATAAATCTATTTAGCTATAAGTAACATATTTAATTAAGCTAGTTATTTTTTAAATATGTATAACATAGATGAATAAGTAAAGCGTAAGGCTGTGAATATTGTAAAAATATTTCGCTATGATTAACTCACATAACTATTGCAAATATAAATATCAATAAGAATAAGCAATAGTTTAAATAAAATAATAAATACAAAATATGAGTAAAAAGCTTATTATTGCAGAAAAACCTTCTGTAGCTTCTGATATTGCTAAAGCCCTTGGTGGATTTACTAAGGAAACCGACTACTATGAAAATGATGAATATGTAATTTCATCTGCTGTAGGGCATTTGCTAGAAATCCATGCAGATAGTTCTGATGTAAAACGTGGTAAATGGAGTTTAAACAATTTACCTGTAATACCAACAGAATTTGAATTAAAACCAGTTGCTAAAACAGAATCAAGATTAAAGCTTTTACTAAAACTAATCAAAAGAAAAGATATTACATCAATCATTAACGGTTGTGATGCGGGAAGAGAAGGCGAGTTAATTTTTAGATTAATTATTCAGTATGCAAAATCAACTAAACCCGTAGAAAGATTATGGTTACAAAGCATGACGCCACAATCAATCAGACAGGGTTTTGAGAACTTACGTAGTGATGAATCAATGCAGGGGCTTACAGAGGCTGCACGTTGCCGTAGTGAGGCTGATTGGCTTGTAGGCATTAATGGCACACGTGCTATGACTGCATTTAATAGTAAAGATGGTGGATTTTTTCTTACCACGGTAGGTAGAGTACAAACTCCGACATTATCAATTGTGGTTGAAAGAGAAGAAAAACGCAAAAATTTTGTCGCAAAACCATATTGGGAAATTCACGGTATATTTAATAGTGGAGAGAATACCTATAATGCAAAATGGTATAACCATGAATTTGATAAGCCACAGCATGAGCATGACCGTGAAAATCGCATTTTTGATAAAAATAAAGCCAAGCAAATATATGAAGATTGCTTAAAGCATAAGCCAAAAGCCAGTGATGAAACAAAACCAAGCCAACAAAATGCATCATCATTATTTGATTTAACTACTTTGCAAAGAGAAAGTAATGCAAGATTTGGATTATCTGCTAAAAACACTCTTGCAGTTGCTCAAGCTTTGTATGAAAAACATAAGGCAATTACTTATCCACGTACAGATAGTAAGTTTTTACCTCAAGACTATATACAAACATCAAAACAAGTTTTACAAGAATTAGGCTCACAAGATAATTATCATAGGTTCATTAAAAAAGCACTTGATGGCGTAAAACCAAATAAAAGAATTTTTGATGATGCAAAAGTATCTGACCATTTTGCAATTATACCCACATCACAAACACCAAAAAATTTAAGTGAAATTGAGCAAAAAATTTATGATTTAATCGTAAAAAGATTTATTGCTATTTTCTACCAACCTGCAGAGTACTTAATCACTACACGTACAACTATTTTAGGTAAAAATTATTTTAAAACTGAAGGCAAAGTATTAGTTAGTGCTGGTTGGCTTGAGGTTTATGGCAGAAATCAACAAGAAGATGAGCTATGCCCATTACATAAAGATTTATCTACACAAAATATTGAATTGAATGAGAACATAACCAATCCTCCGCCTAGATATAATGAAGCCACATTATTATCAAATATGGAAGGTGCTGGAAAGTTGGTAGAAGATGAAGAATTACGCCAAGCAATGAATAACAAGGGTTTAGGCACTCCTGCGACTAGAGCAAGTATCATTGAGGGATTGATTACTGAAAAATATATTTTACGTGATGGCAAAGAATTAGTACCTACAGCTAAGGCATTTCAGCTATTAACTTTGTTACGAGGTTTGGGCATTAAGGAATTAACTAAGCCAGAATTAACGGGAGAATGGGAATATAAATTATCGCAAATTGAACAAAACAAGCATTCTCGCCAAAACTTTATGCAAGAAATTCAAAAAATGACTACGCATATAGTAAGTTTAGCTAAAGAGTATGCTCATGATACTATACCAGGGGATTACATCACTATTCCTAGCAGTTGCCCTGACTGTAAAAGCGATATTAAAGAAAATTATCGTAGATTTGCCTGTGTGAAATGTGAATTTTCATTTACAAAAACACCTGCAGGAAGACAATTAGAAATCGATGAAGTACAAGAATTGCTTGAGAAAAAAGAAATTGGTCCATTACAAGGCTTTAGAAGTAAAATGGGTAGACCATTTGCCTCAATTTTAAAACTAGCTAAAGAAAAAAATGATAATGGAGAATATTTAGGTAATACTAAACTCCAATTTGACTTTGGACAAAACCAAGAAGAAGATGATAATGTTTCATTTGATGAGCAAGAACCACTAGGAAAATGTCCTGTATGCAATGCTAGGGTATTTGACAAAGGTGTGAAATATGTGTGTGAGCAAGCAGTAGGTAAAAGCAAGAATTGTTCATTTAGTGTAGCAAAGGTTATACTACAACAAGAAATTAACACTGAAGATTTTTTAACATTAATTAATCAAGGTAAAACACGTTTGTTATCTAGTTTTAAATCTGCACGCACAGGCAGAATGTTTAAAGCTTTCTTAACTTTAAAAGATGGTAAAATTGGTTTTGAATTTGAAGCAAAAACAGCAAAAGTTGCAAAAACAAATCCTAAATCTTCAGATAAGAAAGATAATGAAAAAGAAGTACAAGAAAAGAAAGTCTCAACTAAATTAGCTAAAACTACAAAAAAATCTACTAAAGAAAGCTTAGTTAAAGAAGAAAAAACAGCCAAAGTTAGTAAATCTACTAAAAAAGTTGAAAAAACTATTAAGCCTCGTAAAAAGGCAAGTATTGATATATAGTTTACAATTTTAGATATAGAATACGTCTGCATTAGGTTATAGTATATATAATGTGGACATATTCATAATTATATATACTATACTAAAAATTCATCTATATACATTCGTTTAAAGTTAGCTATAATTAAGCCTATTACTTTCATAAATAATAAGTTAAAAATCATGGGAAACAGACTTTCAAAAATCACTACAAGAACAGGCGATGATGGCAGTACAGGGCTAGGTGATGGTTCTAGAGTTAGCAAATCAAGTATAAGAATTCAAGCAATTGGAGATATTGATGAATTAAATAGTAATATTGGGCTTTTAATTTCTTATATGCAAACAACATACCCAAGCCAAATTGAGCCAAGTTCACAACATTTATTTGCTCAACTATACTGGAAATTTCGCTTAATTCAGCATGATTTATTTGACCTCGGCGGAGAGTTATGCATACCTACAGGTTATGAATTACTAAGAGCTGGGTTATTAGAAGATATTGATACATGGATTGAAGGGGATAATTCGCAATTAGAACGCCTTAAAGAGTTTATTTTACCAGGGGGAAGCATTTTATCATCTTATACCCATGTAGCACGCACAATTTGCCGTAGGGCTGAACGTAGCGTAATTATGTTAAGAGATTCGTTGAATGATGAGGAAGTCAAACATTTAAGACCAATTACTATTCATTATTTAAACCGATTATCTGATTGGTTATTTATTATTGCACGTTGTATTAACAAGTCTTTAGGTATAGAAGATATTATGTGGAAAAGAACTTAACCTAACTAAAATACTACTCAGAAATATTACAGAATTATTATATATACTTCTTACCTGTGCAAGCAGGTATACACCATAAATTGAAATCTGATTCACTACTACCCACAATGAATAACACATATTTTTTTATTTTAAATTTAATTAGCTAAGCATATATCTAGCTATACATCACCTTAGTTAAATTAAAAATAATTATTTATTTTAGTTTATAACTTCAAATATTATCTTGTTCAAAAATATAAACTAATTTAAATGCCATTTTTACAGTTTATTATTTACCAAATTAAATATCGTTTGATTATAGTTGAATATTTCTATATTTTAAGACAAAATATAACCTAGGCGTTTTAAAATAATTCAAATCAAATATATATCAAAAAATGAGTAAATTCCCAAAAACATTTAATAAATCAACTAAGTTAGATAATGTTTGCTACGACATACGTGGACCAATCATGCAAACAGCTAAAAGAATGGAAGAAGATGGACATAAAATTATCAAATTAAATATTGGTAATATGGCACCATTTGGTTTTGATTCTCCTGAAGAAATCCGTCAAGATATGATTTTGAATTTACAGCACGCCGCCGCCTATTCAGATTCTAAGGGAATATTTTCTGCACGTAAGGCAATTATGCATTATACTCAACAAAAGGGTATTTTAAATGTAAAATTAGATGATATTATTGTTGGGAATGGTGTTTCAGAGCTAATTACCATGACAATGAATGGTTTACTAAACCACGGAGATGAAGTACTAGTTCCAGCACCAGATTATCCGTTATGGACAGCAGGTGTTACATTAGCAGGCGGTACTCCTATTCATTACTTATGTGATGAAAGTGATAACTGGTATCCAAGTATTAAAGATATTGAAAGTAAAGTTACACCAAATACAAAAGCAATTGTAATCATTAATCCAAACAATCCAACAGGTTCTTTATATCCAGAGCATATATTATTATCTATAATAGAAGTTGCAAGAAAACATGGTTTAATTATATTTTCTGATGAAATTTATGACAAAACTATCTATGAAGGTAAACATGTATCAATTGCAAGCTTAGCTAGTGATATTCCATTTATTACATTTAATGGTTTATCAAAAAATTATCGTTCATGTGGTTATAGGGCTGGATGGCTGGTTTTATCTGGTAATTTAGAGCCAATCAAAGATTATATTGAAGGTTTAAACATGCTTGCTAGCATGCGTTTATGTGCAAACGTACCATCACAATTTGCTATACAAACTGCATTAGGTGGCTACCAAAGCATTGATGAATTAACTGCACCTAATGGTAGGCTTCGTCGTCAAAGGGATTTAGCCTACAATTTAATTACTCAAATTCCAGGTGTAACATGTGTAAAACCAAGTGCTGCACTTTACTTATTCCCAAAACTTGATGAAACCATGTATCCAATTAAAAATGACCAAGAATTTATTCATCAATTTTTAATTCAAGAAAAGGTTTTATTAGTACAAGGTAGTGGTTTTCATTGGCATGAACCAAACCATTTAAGAATTGTATTTTTACCGCATGAAGATGAATTAAAAGAAGCTATTTCTAGATTTGCTAGATTTCTAGAAAATTATCGAAAGAATCCAAATGCATAATAGATTAATAAAAAAGGGCAAAAAATGTTAGTAGAAACAATTAAAGTTGGGTTAGTTGGTTTAGGTACAGTAGGTAAAGGTACCTTAGAAGTACTGTGCCGTAATCAAGATGAGATTATTCGTAGAGCAGGAGTAGAAATACTTGTTACTAGTGTTGCTAGTCGTGATATACAAAAAACTCAACATATAATTAATAACATGCAAAGCTGTGTACAAAAACCTCTAGTACATTCTCATGCAATTGATGTAGCAAATGATGATGATATTGACGTATTAGTTGAGTTAATTGGTGGTTGTGATGTAGCAAAAGACGTAATATTGCAAGCAATTAAAAATAAAAAACATATTGTTACAGCAAATAAAGCATTAATTGCAAACCATGGAAAAGAAATTTTTGAGTTAGCAAGACAGCATAATGTAGTTGTAGCATTTGAAGCAGCCGTAGCAGGTGGCGTGCCAATTATTAAGGCATTACGAGAGGGTTTAAGTGCAAATCATATTCATTGGTTAGCAGGTATTGTCAATGGTACAACTAATTTCATTTTATCTGAAATGGATCAAAAAGGCTTAAGCTTTGACAGTGTTTTAAAACAAGCACAAGAATTAGGATATGCCGAAGCTGACCCAACATTTGATATTGAAGGAATTGATGCAGGACATAAAACAAGTATTATGTCGTCTCTTGCATTTGGCATACCAATACAATTTTCAAAAGCTCACATTGAAGGCATTACAAAAATTCAAAGCTGTGATATGGCATATGCTCAAGAACTTGGTTATAAAATTAAATTACTTGGTATAGCAAAAAATCAAAATAATGGCATTGAGTTGCGTGTACACCCAGCATTACTACCAAAAGAGCATATTTTAGCTAATGTTAATGGTGCAATGAATGCTGTTATGGTAAGTGGCGACGCTGTTGGGCAGACCTTATACTATGGTAAAGGTGCAGGTTCTGAGCCTACAGCTTCTGCTGTAATTGCGGATTTAGTAGATGTGGTTAGAGATATAAATAATCATAATTTAGATATAAATAATCGTAATTTAGGTAGAGTGCCACCATTAGCATTTCAAAATGATGCAATTGTAAACACTCCTGTACTAAATATTGAAGAAATAAGCACACGCTATTATTTAAGATTAAAGGTAGATGATAAAGCAGGAATAATGGCAATTATCACATCAGCATTAGCTAGTCAAAATATTTCAATTCGTGCTATCTTACAAAAAGAACCGCAGGATAAGCAACAAGTTGATGTAATTATTTTAACAGATATCGCTAAAGAAGGTGATGTTAATAATGCATTAGAGCATATTCAAAAAGCAATTCATCTGCAAGATAGTGTGAAAATTAGATTGGAATTATTGAATAATTAGTTTATTAGATTTAAAAATATAGCTGAACTAGAATAGTTTGCCATAGAGGCGGACGCTAAAATTACGACGCAGATAGTACAAATAGTACAGCTAGAAGAAATTTTTAGGACAACAAATATGCCAAATTATTATTGTTTAGCTATATATATGAATAAATATTTTAAATTCTCATTAGTATTAATGTCTTCTATGTCTTTATTGGCTTGTAATTCAGCCCAAAATAATTCTAGCTCATCAGCAAACTCTAGTTTTATTGGGGTTGATGTAACAGCTTCTACAGCATTTAAAGCAGAAATTAATACTAAAGATGTTGCGGGTAAATCATTTAATTTGCAAAAAGATGATAAGCTTAATGGAAAATCAATTGATGGTACATTAGTTACCTTTGGTTTTACGCAATGCCCTGACTATTGCCCTACAACATTATCAAAAATTATGCAAACCCAAAAAATACTAGGAGATAATAAAAATATCCGTGTAGTGTTTGTAAGCATAGATGTAGATAATGATAAGCCAGATGTGCTAAAAGATTATTTAACTGCATTTAATCCTAACTACATTGGAATTTCTACTACTAAAGATGAGCTTGAAAAAATTAAAAGTAATTTTAAAGTAACATCTTTTAAAGAAAAGAATACATTTAATCATACTACAGGTGCTTATTTTGTAGATAAAAGCGGTAATATACGTATATATATGCCGTATACTATGAATGCAGAGCAAATGGCAGAAGATATTAATAAATTGATTTAATCATAAAATCATAAATATAATAAAAAATGGAGGAAATATCATAAAGATATACCTCCATATAAAATATCGAATTTAAAACTAGATTATATTAGTGTGTTAAAATCTTAGATAAGAATTGTTTAGCACGGTCAGAGCGGTTATCTGGATTTTCAAAGAACTCTTTCTTATCACAATCTTCAATAATATGTCCTTTATCCATGAATATTACACGATTTGCAACTTTACGAGCAAATCCCATTTCATGGGTTACACACATCATAGTCATGCCTTCATGAGCTAATTCAACCATTACATCTAACACTTCATTTACCATTTCAGGGTCAAGAGCAGACGTTGGCTCATCAAATAACATGCAAATTGGATCCATAGATAATGCTCTAGCAATTGCTACACGTTGTTGCTGTCCACCTGATAATTGCCCAGGAAATTTATGTGCATGAGCACTTAAACCCACTCTATCTAAGTATTTTAAGCCTTTTTTCAACGCTTCATCTCTACTGCGTTTTAGCACTTTTACTTGTGCTAGTACTAAATTTTCAGTAATTGTTAAGTGTGGGAATAATTCAAAATGTTGGAACACCATACCCACTCTTGAGCGAAGTTGTGGCAAATTTTTATTATTTGCAATTGGTGTACCATCAACGATAATATTACCCTTTTGGAATGGCTCAAGTGCATTTACACATTTAATTAGCGTAGATTTACCAGAACCAGAAGGACCACATACAACTACAACTTCACCCTTACGGATATTAGTTGTACAATTAGTTAATACCTGAAATTCGCCATACCATTTAGATATATCTTGAATTTGAATCATTGGCTGTGTATCTTTAGTATTGTTATTACTCATAATTTTACCTTCAGTATTTAAAATATTTAATTCATTAAATATATTGATTATCGGATAATTGCTATTTTATTTTGCAAAGACTTAACTAATTTAGATAAACCAAAACATAATATAAAATACACAACTGCAACAAATAAATATAACTCAACTGGTTTAAAATCTCTTTGATTTAGCTTATCTGCAGCACCTAAGAAGTCAGTAGCACCAATTGCATACACTAATGAAATATCCTGAAATAGAATAATAGTTTGGGTTAAAAGAATTGGTAATACATTTCTAAATGCTTGTGGCAAAATAATATGTTGCATTGTTTGCCCATAAGTTAAACCCATAGCATAACCAGCAAATGTTTGCCCTTTAGAAACAGACTGAATACCAGCTCGCATAATTTCAGCATAATAAGCTGCTTCAAATATAGTAAAGGTAATATATGCTGATTGGTCTGCACCAATTGGTATGCCTGTAATTTTTGGCATGAATAAGAAAAATATTAATAATACTAGCACCAATGGTATGCTTCGGAATGTATTAATATATAATGTTGCAATTGATGATAATACCTTGCTTGATGACAAACGCATCATAGCTAATATCGTACCTAAAAATATACCACCAAACATCGCCACTAAAGTAACTTGAGCACTATAACGCAAGCCTTGTAATAAATAAGATGTGTTATCTGTAATTACATTAAAATCTAAACTCATTATTTGCCTCCCTTACTAATAAATCCAGGCACTCGTGTCATACGTTCAATTCTACCCATAATCAAATTAGCACTTAGAGCAACACAAACATAAATTAATGCTATAGCAATTAATACTTCATATTCTTGAGCTGTTTTTTCTATCATTTGCTTACCGTAGAAGAATGTTTCTAATACACCTACTGCAAATGTTACTGAAGAATTCTTAAATATATTCATTGATTCAGATGTCAATGTAGGCATAATTATGCGATAAGCCATTGGTAATCTTACATATAAGTAAGTTTGCCACTCAGTTAAACCCAGAGCTAATCCAGCCATTCTTTGACCACTTGGTATGGTTAAAATACCAGAACGAACTTGTTCTGAAATACGTGCAGAGGTAAATAAACCTAAACCCAATATAGCTAATACCCAAGATTGAACATTTTGTTTAACCCACATACCCATAGACTCTGGTAAAACCTCAGGCATAACATGAAACCATAAAAATAGTTGTACAATTAATGGAATATTACGAAATAATTCTACATATGAATTACCAATCAAATTAAGTTTTTTGCTATTAGTAGTTCGCATAATACCTAAAATAGAACCAATTATCATAGCAATTATAAATGCACAAATAGCAACTTTAAATGTCCATGAAAACCCTTCTATTAACCATTCATAATACGGTCTATCATCATCAGAAATTTGAGTAAATATACTCCAATCCCAGTGGTAGCTTGACATATCATCTCCAGAATTTAAACACAAATTTAATATATAGCTATTAATTTCTCAAAAACAATTTGAATATAAATAGCTAGCTTAAGTTAGAAAGAGAATAAAAAAGCACCATACTTGAAATATTATAGTGCTTTCAAATTTAGTTAAATAATATAACTAATATAGTTAAATATTATTCAACACCTTTATCATTTGGATTAGCAATTGCTGCTTTTAATTCAGCTGACATTGCAAAGTTTAAGTTAATATTTTTTGGTGGAATTGGTGTAGTAAACCATTTAGCATAAATTTTGTTGATTTCGCCAGATTTCATTAAACCTTTTAATGTTTTATTTACTAAATCTTTGAAACCTTCATCATTTTTACGGAACATAACGCCGTACGGTTCTTGACGTAATGTAGAGCCAACGATTGCGAAGTCTTTTGGAGCATCACTATTAGCAATTAAACCAGCTAATAAAATATCGTCCATTACAAAAG